>JAPSJT010000012.1:10617-32191 GCA_031178045.1 Agromyces sp. | reverse complement strand
TCCTCGCCCTCCGTCGGCTGGACCGCGATCGGCGCCTGGCCCGAGACCGGGCCGGTGCCCTGCTGCATGCCGAACACGAGTCCGCCGACCGCGAGGAGGGCGACGGCGGCGCCCACTCCGCCGGCGGCAGCGGTGCGACGGGCACGTCGTCGCGCCCGGCTCGCCCGCAGCACGGCGTCGACGTCGATGGGGTGCGGCGTCGTGGCATCCGCCGCCTCGCGCAGCGCCTCGTGCAGTTCGTCGTGCTCAGCGTGGGACATGCTCGCCTCCGGTTCGCGCGTCTCGGGCGCCGGTCGGATCGATCGTGGAGGCGAGCGCTCGCAGCCCATCGCTCAGATACCTCTTCACCGCGCCCGAGCTGATGCCGAGCACCGCGGCGATGCCGTCGACCGTCAGGTCCTCGTAGTACCGGAGCACGATGCACGCGGCCTGCCGGGGCGCAAGGGCCCGGACCCGTTCGATGAGGTCGAGCCGCTCGTCGCTCGCCTCGGCGGGCGAATCGAGAGCGACCGGCTCCGCGGCGAGGTGGCGCACCCGCCGCCACGTGCCGTCGCGGCGCGACCGGTCGATGACCTGGTTCAGGATCGCCCGCCGCACGTAGGCCTCGGCGCGGGGGAGCGTGAGCGCGATCCGCGGCGTGCCGAAGGTGCGCACGAGGGCCTCCTGCACGAGGTCGGCCGCATCGTCGACGCTGCCGGTGAGCAGGTACGCGTAGCGGCTCAGCGCGTCGCCGCGCTCGACGACGAGCCTCGTCGCCACCTCGTCCCACGCGCGCGCCACGGTGTTCCTCCCGACGGCGGCGGATCCGCCGTCATCTCTCTCGACGAACGAGCGGCCCGTTCCGTTGCGGCGTGCTCGGACGAGCCCCCTGGGTCAGCGTATCGCCGCGGCCTCACGGCCGCCGGAACGACGACGGGCCGACCGCGCGATGCGCGTCGACCCGTCGTGATGATGGTGCCCCCGGAGGGATTCGAACCCCCGACCTACGGTACCGGAAACCGGCGCTCTATCCCCTGAGCTACGGAGGCGCACAGCTCAAGAGACTACCACTTCGCGCCGCCCCCGACGGACACCACGGGCGCCCGGCGACCCCCTCCGCGACGGCCCCAACTGGCTCAGGCGAGGCTCACGCTCGCGACGGTGTCGAGCAGTTCCTCGCGCACGGTCGCCGACAGCAGGAGGCGCGCTCCGAGGAGTACGGGGTCGCGGTCGACGCTCGTCGCGACCACCTCGGGGTACCAACGGCTCAGACGACGGATGCCGCGGCCGACCTCGTCGGCGAAGGCCGCACCGCCGAGGCTCGACGACGGCCCAGCGAGCACGAGCCGCTCGGGATCGAGCGTCGCGAGCAGCGGCAGCGCGATGTGGGCGACGCGTTCGGCGAGGTCGTGGAACACCGCGTCCCTCGCGCCGGACGCGCCGGGTTCGGCGAGCGCGCTCCGCGCAGCATGGTAGCCCGATGCCTCGATCCCGTGCCGCTTGGCCAGAAGGGCGACGGCGCGGCCGCCGACGAGATCCTGGGCGGTGCGGGCCGAGGGGTCGAGCGCCGCCGCCTCGACCGAGAGCGGGAGGAATCCGATCTCGCCGGCGCCCCCGAAGCTGCCGCGGTGCAGGTCGCCCGCGACGTCGAAGGAGGCGCCGACTCCGTTGCCGAGCCAGAGCAGGGCGAACACGTCGCTGTCGGCGCCGGCGCCGTGCGCGCGTTCGGCGAGGGCGGCGAGGTTCACGTCGTTCTCGATGTGCACGGCACGTCCGAGCTCGGTCTCGAGGATGGAGCGGAGTCCGCGTACGGGCCAGCCGGGCAGGGTCTCGCTGAAGAGCTCGCCCGTGGGTCCGGGGTCGACGTACCCGGGGATGCCGATGCACACGGAGTGCACGGCGGCGGGGTCCGTACCGGCGGCCGCGCTCGCTTCGGCGATCGCGCGCGACACCTCGTCGACCGCCGATCGCTCGGTGGGATCGTGGGGGAGCGGCATCCGCACGATCGGACGCTCGCCGCCCGTCGCGTCGACGACCGTCGCCCGCAGCTCGAAGGCGTCGAGGTCGAGCGCGACGCCGAGCGGGCGGTCGGTGCGCGCGGCGTAGACGACGGCACTGCGACCCGCACTGCCCGAGGTGCGCCCGCGCTCCTCGATGAACCCCGCGGCGAGCAGACGCGACATCATCTGCGACGCCGTGGGCTTCGAGACGCCGACGAGTTCGCAGATACGGTTGCGGGTGAGCGGGCCGTGCTCGAGCAGCACGGCGAGGCCGGCACGGTCGTTCACCGCCCCGAGCCACGAGGGCGTTCCCGTCGCCGAGTTGGCCGTCACGGTCGTCCGCCTCGCGTCACGCCGCCGGCAGGTTGCCGAGCACGGCGGCGACGAGCTGCTGCGCGTCGCCGGGTTCGAAGAGCGCGGTCGAGTCGACGACGACCCAGTACGGACCGTGGAAGACCTGCGCCTCGCCGGTGCCGCCCGCCTGCACGAAGTAGCCCTCGACCTCGGGCGGAGTGCCGTAGGTCGGCACGGGCTTGCTCGTCGTCGCGGCGTCGTTCCGACGCTGCTCCCCGGCCATGGCGGTCGGCGTGGCGACCGAGACCTCGATGAGCTCGCCGCTCGTCTGGTTCAGGTAGCCGCAGGCCGTGCCCGCGTCGACGTCGACGGCCGTGGCGATATTCGTCGCCTCGGGCGCGTAGTCGGGGGCGACGCCGTAGTTCGGGTTGAACTCGTACAGCTGCTCGGGCGTGAGGAGCGCTTCGCAGTCGATCGTGAACGGTGTCGGAGGCTCGGCGGTCTCGGTCGCCGGCGCTGTCGGCCCGGGCGCCGCCGTGGCCGGATCCGTCGTCGGCGCGGCGCTCGCCGTCGGTGCCGGCGTGCTCGCAGTGCAGGCTGCGAGGAGGGCCACGGATGCCGCGGCGGCGAGTGCGGAGCCGGTGGCACGGAGCAGGGAGGGGCGGAGCGGGCGCGGCATGTGACGAACCCTATCAATGGTGCCCGGTAGGATTTGCGGGTGACTCCCGACGACCTCTCGCGTGCCCTGTTCGACCTCGTGAACGGGCTCGTCGAGCGACGCCGGGCGGGCGGCGCGGAGATCTCGCTCGAGCTCTCCCCGAGCCAGCTCACGCTCGAGCGGCCGAAGAACCGCGATCACGGCGACTGGGCGTCGAACGTCGCCATGCGGGTGGCGAAGCCGCTCGGTTCGAACCCGCGCGAGATCGCGACCGAACTCGCAGCGGGCCTCGGCGAGATCGAGGGCGTGGCGAGCGCCGAGGTCGCGGGCCCGGGCTTCATCAACATCCGCCTGGATGCTGCCGCGGCCGGTGCCCTCGCGAAGGTCATCGTCGAGGCCGGTGCCGAGTACGGCCACAGCGACTCGCTCGCCGGCAGCCGCATCAACCTCGAGTTCGTCTCGGCGAACCCCACCGGGCCGCTGCACATCGGGCACACCCGCTGGGCTGCGCTCGGCGACTCCATCGGCCGCGTGCTGCGTGCCGCGGGGGCCGAGGTCGCGAACGAGTACTACATCAACGACGCAGGCAGCCAGATGGACACCTTCGGGCGATCGGTTCTGGCGGCGGCGAAGGGCGAGCCGACGCCCGAGGGCGGGTACCCGGGCAGCTACATCGCCGATCTCGCCCGTCGAGTGCTCGAGCGCGAGCCGCACCTGCTCGAACTCGACCACGACGTGGCGTTGCACACCGCGACCGAGATCGCCTACGAGCTGCAGCTCGCCGAGATCCGAGCGTCGCTCGAGCGCTTCAACGTGCACTTCGACGTGTGGACGAGCGAGCGCAGAATGCAGGTGAAGGGCGACGACGGACTCTCCGATGTCGACACGGCGGTCGAGCGGCTGCGCGCCCAGGGCCACGTCTTCGAGGACGACGGCGCCGTCTGGGTGCGCACGACCGATTTCGGCGACGACAAGGACCGCGTCATCCGTCGCGCCAACGGCGTCTACACGTACTTCGCCGCAGACGCGGCGTACTACCTCGACAAGGGCGATCGCGGCTTCGTGCACAAGATCTACCTGCTCGGCGCCGACCACCACGGCTACGTGCACCGCCTGAAGGCCCTCGCGGGTGCGGCCGGCGATCAGCTCGAGAACATCGAGGTGCTCATCGGCCAGCTCGTGAGCGTCAACGGCGCGAAGCTCTCCAAGCGCGCCGGCAACATCATCGAGCTCGATGACCTGCAGGCCTGGCTGGGCACCGACGCGCTCCGTTACACCCTCGCGCGGTACCCGGCCGACTCGCCGCTCACCATCGACCCCGAGATCCTCCAGCGCCGCACGAACGACAATCCCGTGTTCTACGTGCAGTACGCCCACGCCCGCACGTGCGCGGTCGACCGCAACGCGGCATCCGTCGGGGTCGACCGCTCGTCGTTCGCGCCCGAGCTGCTCACCCATGAGACGGAGTCGGCGCTCCTCGGGGCGTTGCAGGAGTTCCCACGCATCGTGGCGCAGGCCGCCGAGCTCCGCGAGCCGCACCGCGTCGCGCGGTACATCGAGGAGCTCGCGGGCCTCTACCACCGCTGGTACGACAACTGCCGCGTGCTCCCGCTCGGCGACGAGCCCGTGGGCGATCTGCACCGCACGCGCCTCTGGCTCAACGACGCGACCGGCCAGGTCCTCCGCAACGGCCTCGACCTGCTCGGCGTCTCGGCGCCCGAGCGGATGTGAGCCTGCCCGCATGACGGATGCCGGGCGCGACGACCGCGCCACCGAGGTGCTTCCCGTCGACACCATCGCGCCCGGGCGGGAGGTGCCTCCACGTCGCCGCCGAAGGGGCCGGGGGTGGATCGCACTCCTCGTGATCCTCGCCGTGATCGCCGCCCTCCTCGTCGTCGCCGACATCGTGACGCGGGGCATCGCCGAGCGACAGGTCGCGCAGCAGCTCGAGGCGAACCTCCCCGCCGGCGTCGAGGGCGAGATCGATGTGTCGATCGGCGGGTTCTCGGTGATCGCGCAATACCTCAGCGGCTCGATGGACGAGGTGCGTCTGCGAGCACCCGAGCTCGTCGTGGCGGGCGCGCCGGTCGACGCGGCCGTCGAGCTGCGCGACGTGCCGCCGGCGCTCGACGGACCCGTGGGCCGCATCGACGCCTCCGTCCGTGCCGACGCCGCAGCAGTCGACGCCCTCATGACCCTCGCGGGGGTGGAGGGCGGCGTGACGCTCGGCGACGGCGCCGTGGCCTACGAGCGATCCGTCGAGGTCTTCGGCGTCCCGCTCCGCGTCGTCGTCACGGCGACCCCCGTGGCCGCCGGCGACACGGTCGTGCTCGAGTCGGTGGCCGCTGAGCTCGCCGCCGGCGACACCTCGATCGACGTGTCCCGGCTCGTGGACCGCGTGCTCGGCGAGGGGCCCGTCGAGATCTGCGTCGCGGAGTACCTGCCCGACGGCGCGCGAGTCGAGGCGATCGCCATCACCGAGGGCGGCGTGCGGGTGGACCTCGACGCCGAGGGGCTCTCGCTCGACGAGCGCAGCCTCGCCACGACGGGCTCCTGCGGCTGACCGGGCGGGCTCGTCATCGATTCGGCGCACCCGCGGGCCGTCGGTAGACTCGGGCGGAAGGCCGTCCCACAAGGGCGGCACGCACAGCAGGCTTCAGGAACCGATCCGGGTTCGCTCGCCGCGAGCGATCCGTCGAACGTTCCGTCCCGTGAGGTTTTCCGTGGCATCCACCCCCGCAGCTCTCCCCGGCTGGCTCCGCGTGCCCGACGATCCCAACGCACTCGCGCCCCGCGTGTGGCCCGAGGGCGCGCACCGCGACGATCGCGGGCGCCTCGTCGTCGGCGGCGTGGACTCGGTCGAGCTCGCCGCCAGGTTCGGCACGCCCCTCTACGTACTCGACGAAGCCGACGCCCGGGCGCGAGCGGGGCGCATCAGGGCCGCGTTCGAGGCGGCGGCGGCATCCGTCGGCACCGATGTGACGGTCTATTACGCGGGCAAGGCGTTCCTCTCGGGCGAGATCGTGCGCTGGATGATCGAGGCCGGCCTCTCGATCGACGTGTGCACGGGCGGCGAGCTCGCCGTCGCGCTCGCCGCTGGAGCACCCCCTGCGCGCATCGGCTTCCACGGCAACAACAAGTCGATCGCCGAGATCGAACGCGCCGTGACCGCCGGGGTCGGCACGATCATCCTCGACAGTGAACTCGAGCTCGAGCGGGTGGCGGATGCCGCGGCGCGCGCAGGCCGCGTGCAGCGGGTGCGGCTCCGGGTGAACAGCGGCGTGCACGCGTCGACGCACGAGTTCCTCGCCACCGCGCACGAGGACCAGAAGTTCGGGGTGTCGCTCGAACGGGCGGTCGAGCTCGGTACGCGCATCCGCGCGCACGCCTCGCTCGATCTCCTCGGGCTGCACTGCCACATCGGCTCGCAGATCTTCGACTCCGCGGGCTTCGCCGAGTCGGCCGAGCGGCTCCTCGCCGCGCACGCCGAGCTCGCCCGCGTCGCACCCGTGCCCGAGCTCAACCTCGGCGGCGGCTTCGGGATCGCGTACACCGCGGCCGACGACCCGGTGCCCATCGAGCAGATCGCACTCGGCATCGCCGAGGCCGTCGCGAGCGGATGCCGCGCCAACGGGGTCCCTGTGCCGAAACTCGCCTTCGAGCCGGGCCGCTCGATCATCGGGCCGGCCGGCGTCACGCTCTACACCGTCGGCATGATCAAGCCGGTGCCGATCGAGGGGGGCTGGCGCCACTACGTCTCGGTCGACGGCGGCATGAGCGACAACGTGCGCACGGCCCTGTACGGCGCCGACTACTCGGCCCGCATCGCGTCGCGGGTGTCCGAGGCCCCGCCCGCGCTCGTGCGCGTCGCCGGCAAGCACTGCGAGTCGGGCGACGTCGTCGTCGACGCCGAGTACCTGCCGCACGACGTCGGCCCGGGCGACCTGCTCGCCGTCGCTGCGACCGGCGCCTACTGCTGGTCGCTCTCGAACAACTACAACCACGTGCCGCGACCGCCCGTCGTCGCCGTCCGCGACGGCGCCGCCCGCGTCATCGTGCGCGGCGAGACCGAAGCCGACCTCCTCGCCCGCGACGCCGGGCTCGATGCATCCGCCACCGCAGAAGGAGCCCCTGCATGATCCAGTACCGCACCATCCGAGTCGGCCTCCTCGGGGCGGGGTCCGTCGGCTCGCAGGTGGCCCGGTTGCTGCTCGAGCACGGCGACGAGCTCACCCAGCGCATCGGTGCGCGCATCGAGCTCGTCGGTATCGCGGTGCGCGACACCTCGGCAGTGCGCGACGTCGCCCTGCCCGCCGAGCTCTTCACGACCGACGCCGAGACGCTCATCCTCGGCTCCGACATCGTGATCGAGCTCATGGGCGGGCTCGAGCCCGCTCGCACGCTCGTGCTCGCGGCGATCGCCTCGGGTGCCGACGTGGTGACGGGCAACAAGGCGCTGCTCGCGAATCACGGACCCGAGCTCTTCGCCGCCGCGGAGCAGGTCGGCGCACAGCTCTCGTACGAAGCGGCGGTCGGCGGGGCGATCCCGATCATCCGACCGCTCCGGGACAGCCTCGCCGGCGATCGCATCGAGCGGATCCTCGGCATCGTGAACGGCACGACGAACTTCATCCTCGACCGCATGGACACGACGGGCGCCTCGCTCGAGGACGCGCTCGCGACCGCGACCGAGCTCGGCTACGCCGAGGCCGACCCCACCGCCGACATCGGCGGCTACGACGCCGCGCAGAAGGCGTCGATCCTGGCGAGCCTCGCCTTCCACACCACCGTGCCGGTGGACGCCGTGCACCGCGAGGGCATCACGAGCGTCACCGCCGAGCAGGTCGAGTCGGCCAAGCAGGCCGGCTTCGTCGTGAAGCTCCTCGCGATCTGCGAACGACTCATCGACGAGCAGACCGGCGAAGAGGGCGTCTCGGCGAGGGTCTACCCGGCGCTCGTGCCGCGCTCGCATCCGCTCGCCGCCGTGCACGCCGCGAACAACGCCGTGTTCGTCGAGGCGGCGGCCGCAGGGCCGCTCATGTTCTACGGCGCCGGCGCCGGGGGAGTGCAGACCGCCTCGGCGGTGCTCGGCGACCTCGTCGCCATCGCCCGCCGGCACGTCATCGGCGGTCCCGGTACCGCCGAGTCGATTCACGCCGAGCTGCCGGTGCTCGAGATCGGCCGCATCACCACGCGCTACGCCATCACGCTCGAGGTCGCCGACGAACCCGGCGTGCTCGAGCAGATCGCCCGCATCTTCGCCGAGCACGGCGTCTCGGTCGAGCAACTCCAGCAGACGGTGAGCGGCGCCGCCGAGCGGGCTACGCTGGTCATCGGGACGCATGAGGCGAAGGAGTCCGCGCTCGCCGATACCGTCGCCGCCCTCGGCCAGAGCCCCGTCGTCGCATCCGTCGCGTCCGTCCTCCGAGTCGAAGGAGCAGTGTGAACCACCCCGTTACCCCCAAGGCCGACTCGCGCCAATGGCGCGGGGTGATCCGCGAGTACGCGCACCGACTCGACGTCACGGAGGCCACCCCCGTCGTCACGCTCGGCGAGGGCGGCACGCCGCTCCTTCCCGCACCGGCGCTCTCGCGCCGCACCGGGGCCGACGTGTGGGTGAAGTTCGAGGGCATGAACCCCACGGGTTCCTTCAAGGACCGTGGCATGACGATGGCCGTCACGAAGGCCGTCGAGCACGGCGCCAAGGTGGTGATCTGCGCGTCCACGGGCAACACCTCGGCCTCGGCGGCGGCGTACGCCACGCACGCCGGCATCAAGGCCGCGGTGCTCGTGCCGGAGGGCAAGATCGCCATGGGCAAGCTCAGCCAGGCCATTGCGCACAACGCCGAGCTGCTGCAGGTGCAGGGCAACTTCGACGACTGCCTCGACATCGCCCGCGACCTCGCCGAGAACTACCCGGTGCACCTCGTGAACTCGGTGAACAACGACCGCATCGAGGGGCAGAAGACGGCGGCCTTCGAGGTCGTCGAGGTGCTCGGCGATGCCCCGGACTTCCACTTCATCCCGGTCGGCAACGCCGGCAACTACACGGCGTACACGCGCGGCTACCGCGAGGACATCGCGGCGGGCAACGCCACGCGGATGCCGCGCATGTTCGGGTTCCAGGCATCGGGCTCGGCGCCCATCGTGCGCGGTGAGCCCGTGCGCGACCCCGACACGATCGCGAGCGCCATCCGCATCGGCAATCCGGCCTCGTGGGAGCTCGCCCTCCAGGCGCGCGACGAGACCGACGGCTACTTCGGCGCGATCGACGACGACAAGATCCTCGAGGCTCAGCGCATCCTCTCGGCCGAGGTCGGCATCTTCGTCGAGCCCGCCTCCGCGATCAGCGTGGCCGGGCTTCTCGAACGATCGGCCGCGGGCATCGTGCCGGCCGGTGCCCGCGTCGTGCTCACCGTGACGGGTCACGGCCTCAAGGACCCCCAGTGGGCGCTTCGCACCGCCGACGGATCCGACGTACAGCCCACGATCGTCCCCGTCGACACGGCGCAGGTCGCGCAGGTACTCGGGCTCGCGTCATGATCGCCGCAGCCACCGAGACGAGCGCGGGCGCGGCATCCGCCATCGTGGGTCGCACCGTGCACGTCAAGGTCCCCGCGACCTCGGCGAACCTCGGCCCGGGCTTCGACACGCTCGGGCTCGCACTGGCCCGGTACGACGAGCTCGAGGTGTCGGCGACGGATGCCGCGACCCACCAGATCGAGGTGCACGGGGTCGGCGAGGGGGAGGTGCCGCTCGACGAGTCGCACCTCGTCGTGCGCTCCGTCGCGCACACCTTCGCCAGGGCGGGCGTGCCCATGCCCTCGCTGCGGCTCGTCGCGCACAACTCCATTCCGCACGGCCGCGGCCTCGGCTCGTCGGGTGCCGCGATCGTCGCGGGCGTCATGGCCGCGACCGGGCTGCTCGAGGGCATCGTCGAGTTCACCCCCGACGAGCTCCTCGAGATCGCGACCGAACTCGAGGGCCACCCCGACAACGTGGCTCCGGCGCTCTTCGGCGGCCTCACGATCGCGTGGGTGACGCCCGACGGGCCCCGCCACAAGAAGCTCATCGTGCACCGGGGCGTGTCGCCGCTCGTGCTCGTGCCCGAGCACGAGATGTCCACGGCGCTCGCGCGATCGCTGCAGCCCGAGTCGGTCCCGCACTCCGACGCCGTGTTCAACGTCTCGCGCTCCGCCCTGCTCGTCGCCGCCCTCATCCAGAGCCCCGAGCTGCTGCTGCAGGCCACGGAAGACAAGCTGCACCAGCGCTACCGGGCCGAGGCCATGCCCGAGACCGATCGCCTCATCCGGGCCCTCCGCGCGGCGGGGCATCCGGCCGTGGTGTCGGGCGCCGGCCCGTCGATCCTCGTGCTCGCGAGCGACCCGAGCGAGCGCGCCGACGCGGTGCGTCTCGTCGAGGAGTCGGCCGAGACGGCGTGGCAGGCACTGCCGCTCGCGGTCGACTTCAAGGGTGCGACGGTCACTCCCGTCGTCGACGCGCCGCACTGAACCGGAGGCATCCCTCGGCGCCGGCGCGTCCTGCGTCCGGCACTGGGCCCGCGCGGTGCTAGGATTGACCCGCACCCGAAAGACGACGCACAGTTCGCGTTCATCTCCGGCTCGTGCACTTCCCGCAATATCTTGCTTCGCTCTCGCGCATGTCTGCGCCACCGCGCACCGGCATCGCTCCCACAGCGATCAGCTCTCCTGAGTCCGCAGTTCGTGCGACCGGGGGAAAGGAACATACCCAGTGACCAACGGAACCGACCACGCCGACGTGAGCGTGGCAGACCGCACCCGCCTCAACTCCCTGAAGGTCGCCGAGCTCCAGGAGCTCGCGTCGACCCTCGGCATCGTGGGCGCCTCGAAGCGCCGCAAGGGCGAGCTCGTGGAGTTGATCTCCGCACACCAGAACGGCGGCATGACGCTCGACGCACCCGCTGACGCAGCGCCGGCCGTCGCCGCCGACGCGCCCGTCGAGGCCGACCGGATCGAGGCGGCGACGCTCCAGATCCCCGTCGAGGCCGAGTCGCCCACCGCGGCGCCGGCCGAGGCCGAGAGCGTCGAGGCCGCTCCGGCCATCGAGGAGACCCCGGACGCGGCGGCGACCCCGGCGACGAGCGAGGCGACGGATGCCGCCGCCGCGCCGGTCGTCGAGCGCCCCGCCCGCCAGGGCCGGCAGCCGCGCCGTGCGACGAGCGCGACGACCGCGGCCGGGCAGCACGTGAACGCCGGTGGAGCCGGTGTCGAGCTCGTGCCGGCCGGCACCGACACCGACGCTCGCGAGGCGGCTCGTGCCGCCGTGCGCGAGCAGCTCGCTGCGGCGACCGGCGAAGGCTCGCGCGAGCCGAGTGGCACGGGCGAGGGCGAGGGCGAGGCGGCCAGCGCCGAGCAGCCTCGCTCCGGACGCAGCCGCAATCGCGGCCGCCGCGGCGGTGAGCGCGGTGAGCGCGGTGAGCGCGGTGAGCGCGGTGAGCGCACCGCCGACGAGACGCAGAAGCCCGCCGACGAGCGCCAGGGTCGTCAGAACGGTCAGGGCGGCCAGGGCGAGCGCCAGAACGGCGAGGCCCGGCGCGGCGACGAGCAGGGCAAGCCCACGCGCGAGCGCCAGGGCGACGCCGACACGGCCAAGCAGGGCGAGGGCCGCGGTCAGCAGGGCGGCCAGGCTCGTGACGCGCAACTCCAGGCCGAGGGCGAGGGCGGCCGACGCAACCGGTACCGCGACCGCAAGCGCCGCGGACAGACGGGCGGCGACGAACTCGAGCCCGAGATCCTCGACGACGACGTGCTCATCCCCATCGCGGGCATCCTCGACGTGCTCGACAACTACGCGTTCGTGCGCACGACCGGCTACCTCCCCGGCCCGAGCGACGTCTACGTCTCGCTCGGACAGGTGAAGAAGTACAACCTGCGCAAGGGCGACGCGGTCGTCGGCTCGATCAAGCAGCCTCGCGACGGCGAGTCGAACAGCCGTCAGAAGTACAACGCCCTCGTGAAGGTCGACTCCGTGAACGGGCAGACGCCCGAGGAGTCGGCGGCGCGGGTCGAGTTCCAGAAGCTCACGCCGCTCTACCCGCAGGAGCGACTGCGCCTCGAGACCGAGCCGACCAAGCTCACGCAGCGCATCATCGACCTCATCGCGCCGATCGGCAAGGGCCAGCGAGGCCTCATCGTCGCACCGCCGAAGGCGGGCAAGACGATCGTGCTGCAGCAGATCGCGAACGCCATCTCGATCAACAATCCCGAGGTGCACCTCATGGTCGTGCTCGTCGACGAGCGCCCCGAAGAGGTCACCGACATGCAGCGCACGGTGAAGGGCGAGGTCATCGCCTCGACGTTCGACCGTCCGGCCGAAGACCACACCACGGTCGCCGAGCTCGCCATCGAGCGGGCGAAGCGCCTCGTCGAGCTCGGCCACGACGTCGTCGTGCTGCTCGACTCGATCACCCGCCTCGGCCGCGCGTACAACCTCGCGGCGCCGGCCTCGGGCCGCATCCTCTCCGGCGGTGTCGACGCCTCGGCGCTCTACCCGCCGAAGCGCTTCTTCGGCGCGGCGCGCAACATCGAGAACGGCGGCTCGCTCACGATCCTCGCAACGGCACTCGTCGAGACGGGCTCGAAGATGGACGAGGTGATCTTCGAGGAGTTCAAGGGCACCGGCAACTCCGAGCTGCGCCTCTCGCGCCAGCTCGCCGACAAGCGCATCTTCCCCGCCGTCGACGTGAACGCCTCGTCGACGCGTCGTGAGGAGATGCTGCTCTCGGCCGACGAGGTGAAGATCACCTGGAAGCTGCGTCGGGCGCTCGCGGGCCTCGACCAGCAGCCCGCGCTCGAGGCCGTCCTCGGTCGCCTCAAGGAGACGCAGTCGAACGTCGAGTTCCTCATGCTCATGCAGAAGTCGATGCCGGTCGCCGGCGCGGCTCACGCGCACGGGCACGAGACCGACCACCGCTGAGGCATCCGTGTTCGAATCCGTCCAGGCGCTGCTCGACGAGCACGCCGCGCTGCAGGAGGAGCTCGCCGACCCGGCGCTCCATGCCGACGCCGCGCGCGCGAAGAAGGTCAACCGGCGCTACGCCGAGCTGAGCCGGATCGTCGCTGCGAACACGGCGTGGCAGCAGGCGCAGGACGACCTCGCCGCCGCACGCGAGCTCGCCAAGGAGGATGACGCCTTCGCCGAGGAGGTGCCGACGCTCGAGGAGCAGGTCGCGCAATCGCAGGAGCGGTTGCGGCGACTGCTCATCCCGCGCGACCCCGACGACGGTCGCGATGTGATCATGGAGATCAAGGGCGGCGAGGGTGGCGCCGAGAGCGCCCTCTTCGCCGGCGATCTCCTGCGCATGTACATGCAGTACGCGCAGTCGAAGGGCTGGAAGGTCGAGCTGCTCGATCAGAACGAATCCGACCTCGGCGGCTACAAAGACGTGCAGGTCGCGATCAAGTCGAACGCGACCGACCCCGCGCAGGGGGTGTGGGCGCACCTCAAGTACGAGGGCGGCGTGCACCGCGTGCAGCGGGTGCCCGTCACCGAGACGCAGGGTCGCATCCACACGTCGACGACCGGCGTGCTCGTCTTCCCCGAGGTCGACGAGCCCGAAGAGGTCGACATCAACCAGAACGACCTCAAGATCGACGTGTACCGCTCGTCGGGCCCCGGCGGTCAGTCGGTGAACACGACCGACTCGGCCGTGCGCATCACGCACGTGCCCACGGGCATCGTCGTGTCGATGCAGAACGAGAAGTCGCAGCTGCAGAACCGCGAGGCGGCCATGCGCGTGCTTCGGGCACGCCTGCTCGCGCGCCAGCAGGAGGAGCTCGCGGCGGCGGCATCCGACGCCCGCAAGTCGCAGATCCGCTCGATGGATCGCTCGGAGCGCATCCGCACGTACAACTTCCCCGAGAACCGCATCGCCGACCACCGCACGGGGTACAAGTCGTACAACCTCGACCAGGTGATGAACGGCGCGCTCGAGCCCATCATCGAGTCCGCCATTCAGGCCGACGAGGAGGCTCGGCTCGCGAGCCTCGCCGACGAGGCCTGATCCGCGCGAAGGCGTGAGCCGGCGGATGCCGCGTGATGCCCATTTCTGCGGCCACGTGGGCGATCCGGCGGGTGCAGCAGCGTTCGACCAGGCGCTTGCTTGCGCCCTTCGGGAGTCAGGGGCGCGTTCCGATGGAGAGGGCGCGGCGCCCGACTGCGGCGGGCTCCTCGATGTGCACGACGACCTCGTGGTGGATCGGCGTGTTGATCGAGCGGGCGATGAAGCAGAATTCGCCCACCCGGTCGTGCAGCTCTGCCGCTGCTGCGGGGTCGCTGGCGGCGGTGATCGTCACGGTCGGGTGGAGGGTAACGCTCTCGAACTGCCCACCGCTGGCGTCCTCGATCATGATGCCGGTCGGCCGGTCTTCGTACGCGGTCACGACCACGCCTGCCCGTGCGGCGAGGTCCAGATACCAGAGCATGTGACACTGCGCGATCGACGCGAGGTAGAGCTGCTCGGGATTCCACCGGGTGGCGTCGCCACGGAAAGCGGGATCGGATGATCCGAGAAGCAGCGCAGGGCCGGCGGCGGCCACCACGTGGTTGCGCGAGTAGGCGCGGCGGGAGCTGGTGCCGGTGCCGGTGTTCCCGGTCCAGGTCATCTCGATCTCGTAATTGTGCGTGGTCATGACGTGCTCCTCGTCTCCGATCGGTTCTCGTTCAACGCGTCGCGGGTTGCGAACGCGTGAGCTTCCACAGCGGCCCGCGCTGCCGCAGCATCCCCGCTGCGAAGCGCGCGCAGGATGACCCCGTGCTCGGCGTGCACCGACTGCGTACGCTCGGGGGACTGCAGGCTGCGCCTGGTGCTGATGACGATCTGGTCCCACCAGCGCTTCAGCGTGCCGCTGATGACTTGGTTGTCCGCCAGCGCGGCCACCGCCTCGTGGAACGCGCGGTTCGCCTCGACGGCGCGGGCGAGGTCACCGGAGACCGTGAGCTCGTGCGTCTCGGCGGCCAGCGTGTCCAGCATCGCCAGCCGGGCCGGAGGGACCTCTCCGCGGTGCACGCGCTGCGCGGCCTGGAACGCGGCCCAGCCCTCGAGACCTGCGCGCGCCGAGTACAGCTCCATGAGCTCATCTGCGCTCAGCATGCGCAGTCGGATACCGCGACCCTGCGCCCTCACCAGCCCGTCGCTCTCAAGCCGCTGCAACGCCTCCCGCACGGGCGTGCGACTGACGCCCAGCCGTTCGGCCAGCTGCGACTCGGCCACCCGCTCGTCGTCGCGGATGCCGCCCGTCATCACCATCGCCCGCAGCGATTCGTACACCGTCACATGCGGCAGTATTGCATACATTCAGTCGTAATGCATGCAATAACTCTCCTGCAAGAGCGGATGCCGGCTCAGGCGTGCGGTCACGTCATGTCGTTCTCACCGGCGAGAGTCAGATGTGCCAGTCGTGCACGCCCCGCGCGGCATCCGCTGTCTCGTGCGAGAGGGGTCGTGCGGTCGCGGGGATGCCGACGAGCAGCGAGTGCGCCGGTGCGTCCTTCGTGACCACCGCGTTCGCGCCGATCGCGCTCCACGCACCGATCGTCACGTCGCCGAGCACCTTCGCGCCGGCCCCGACGGTCACGCCGTCTTCGAGGGTCGGATGCCGCTTGGTGCCCGGGGGCGTGTGTCGCGGCGCCTTCCCGCCGAGCGTGACGCCGTGGTAGAGCATGACGTCGTCGCCGACGACCGCCGTCTCGCCGATCACGACGCCCATGCCGTGGTCGATGAAGAAGCGGCGCCCGATGCGCGCGCCCGGGTGGATCTCGACTCCCGTGAGGAACCGCACCAGCTGCGAGCCGACCCGCGCGGGGAGGCGCAGGCCCGCCTCCCACAGCCGGTGCGCGACGCGGTAGCCCCAGATGGCGTGCAGGCCCGAGTAGGCGAGCACGACCTCCGTGGCGTTGCGCGAGGCAGGGTCGTGGGCGCGAGCGGTGGCGATGTCTTCTCTGAGGGTGGCGAGGATTCCCACCCGCTCAGTCAAGCAGACCTTCGTACAGCACCGTGGACAGGTAGCGCTCACCGTAGCTGGCGACGATCACGACGATCGTCTTGCCCGCGTTCTCGGGGCGCTTGGCGAGCTGCGTCGCCGCGTACACGGTCGCGCCCGAGGAGATGCCGCCGAGGATGCCCTCCTCCGCGCCGAGTCGGCGTGCCGTCGCGACCGACTGCTCGATGTTCACGTCGATGATCTCGTCGTAGACCTCGCGGTCGAGGATCTCCGGCACGAAGTTCGCGCCGATGCCCTGGATCTTGTGGGGCCCGGGAGCACCGCCGTTCAGGATGGGCGACTCGGCGGGCTCGACGCCCACGACCTTCACGTCGGGCTTGCGCTCCTTCAGCACCTGGCCGACGCCCGAGATGGTGCCACCCGTGCCGATGCCCGAGACGAAGATGTCGACGCCGCCGTCGGTGTCGGTCCAGACCTCCTCGGCCGTGGTGCGGCGGTGGATCTCGACGTTCGCCCGGTTCTCGAACTGCTTGGCGAGCACCGCGCCGGGGGTCTCCGCCGCGATCTGCTCGGCACGAGCCACCGCACCCTTCATGCCCTCGCCGCCGGGGGTGAGCACGAGCTCGGCACCGTAGGCGCGGAGCAGCGCACGGCGCTCCTTCGACATCGTCTCGGGCATCGCGATCACGACGCGGTAGCCGCGGGCCGCGCCGATCATGGCGAGCGCGATGCCGGTGTTGCCACTCGTGCCCTCGACGATCGTGCCGCCGGGCTGCAGTTCGCCCGATGCCTCGGCGGCGTCGACGATGCCGACGCCGAGGCGGTCCTTCACGCTCGCGGACGGGTTGTAGAACTCGAGCTTCGCGAGCACCGTGGCCTCCGCGCCGTCGGTCACTCGGTTCAAGCGCACGAGCGGCGTGCGTCCGAAGACCTCGGTGATGTTGTCGAAGACCTGGGCCATGGTGCTTCCTCTCGGGGTTCCTGCGGCGGATGGTGCAGCGCCGCATGCGAGCTCGGCGCCGCGGACCAGCCTAGGCTCGGCGCCCGACTGCTGCGAGTGCGTTACATTCCATTGCGTGAATGAACGGATGCCGCCGGCCGGCGCGAGAGCGTTGCGCGCCGTGCTCGACGAGACGGTGGCGCGCCTCGCAGCGGCGGGCGTACCCGACCCGGCGGTCGATGCAGAGCTGCTCGTCGGGCATGTGCTCGGCCTCTCCCGGGGCGGGGTGCAGGCGAAGCTCGTCGTCGGCGCAGAGCTGAACGACGCCGAGGCGGCCGAGCTCGAGGCGCTCGTCGTGCGCCGTGCCGGCCGCGAGCCCCTCCAGCACCTCACGGGGCGCGCGCCGTTCCGGTCGCTCGAGCTCGCCGTCGGCCCGGGGGTCTTCGTGCCGAGGCCCGAGACCGAACAGGTCACCCAGCTCGCGATCGACGCGCTGCGAGCGACGGCGGAGCCGGAGCCCGTCGCGATCGACCTCGGCAGCGGCAGCGGGGCGATCGCCCTCGCGATGGCGACGGAGGTGCCGCACGCGCGGGTCTGGGCGGTCGAGAACTCGCCGGCGGCGTTCCCGTGGACGCGCCGGAACGTGGAGGAGGTCTCCGCCCCCAACCTGGAGCTCGTGTTCGGCGATCTCGCGACGGCGCTCGCCGAGCTCGAGGGACGGGCCGCGGTCGTCATCTCGAACCCCCCGTACGTGCCGTCGGGTGAGCTCCCACGCGACCCCGAGGTGCGGTTGCACGACCCCGAAGCGGCGCTCTACGGAGGCGCCGACGGTCTCGACGTCATCCGCGTGCTCTCGCGGCGCGCGGCGCAGCTGCTGCACCCGGGCGGACTGCTCGTCCTCGAGCACGCCGAGACCCAGTCCGCCGCGATCGCCGAGATCCTCTCCGGCGACGGCTGGCGTGCCGTCGCGCACCACCGCGACTACACGATGCGCGACCGCGCGACGACGGCGGTGCGCTGAGCCGGCGGCATCCGCTCGTTCGCCGCCGAGGCCGGCGCCGAACCATCGCTCAGGTCGTGCGGCCGGACCGCTCCCGCTCGCGTTCCTGCTTCTCGCGCTCGTGCTTCTCTCGCTCGAGCGCACGCTTGATGGCCTCGCGCTCGCGCTTCCGGGCCTCGCGCAGCGCCTTCTCGGCCTCGCGGCGCGCTTTCGCCGCCTCGCGAACGCCCTTGTCCCGCGGCAGCTCGAGTTGCGGGGGGAGGGGAGCGGCGGAAGGGTCGGCGATACCGGCTTGCACACGGCCGACGTGGTACTCGACGCCGTCGAGGATGCGCTGGAGCCCGAACTCGAAGTCCTCCTCTTCGGCCGCGTCGGAGATGTCGGCGAGATATCCGCCCGCGGCGAAGAGGGGACTCAGGTCGGGGAACCGCTCGGGAGTGACGAGTTCGACGAGTGCGGCGAAGGTGTGCTCGATGCTCGCGGCGTCGTCGCCGGCACGCGCCGCTGCGGCCGCCTGCAGGTCGCGTTCCTGAGCGGCCGTCGCGCGTGCATAGCTCGTGAGCAGGAGGAGCGTCGACATCTTCTCGCCGTCGCTCAGCGGGAGGGGTCGCAGCTCGCGGAGCATCCAATCGACCATCATCAGGCTGTTCGGGGTGATCGGGGCGCCCGAGATGGGGATGTCGACGAGCCACGGGTGTTCCCGGTACGCTGCGCGGATCGCGAGGACCCACGCCGTGACGCCCTCGCGCCAGCCGTGCTCGATGTCGTCGGCGGGCGGCGGGACCTCGGTCGCCGCCTCCTGCATGAGCAGGATCAGGTCGTCCTTGCTCGTGACGTATCGATAGAGCGACATCGTCGTGAAGCCGAGCGAGGCGGCGACCCGGCTCATCGAGACCGCGCCGAGCCCCTCGGCGTCGGCGATCCCGATCGCCGCCTCGACGATGCGCTCGATCGAGAGCTCGCGCTTCGGACCACGTTGCGGGCTCGCCGCGACGCCCCAGGCGAGCGCGACGGCTCGGGGAAGCTCCGGCTCGGGTCGTTCGGCGTTCATCGCACTCCAGTCGCAGGCGTTGACGACCAGTCTAGAACTGTGTATTAGTTAAACAACCGTGCATCACATACACAGTTTGCGACATACGCAGACGTCATTCGACTGGAGCAGACCATGACACTCGCCATCGACGCGCGCGGCCTCCGCAAGCGTTTCGGCCGCACCGACGTGCTCGCGGGGCTCGACCTCGCGGTGCCGGCGGGCAGCGTCTTCGCCCTCCTCGGCCCGAACGGGGCTGGCAAGACGACGACGATCAACATCCTCACGACGCTCGTGCGTCCCGACGCGGGCACCGCGAGCGTCGCGGGCTACGACGTGGTCGCCGAGGCCGACGAGGTGAAGCGCCGTATCAGCCTCACGGGCCAGTCGGCCGCCGTCGACGAGGTGCTGAACGCGACCGAGAACCTCGTGATGATGGGCCGGCTGTCGGGGCTCGGGCGTCGAGCGGCACGCGATCGGGCTCGCCAACTCGTCGAGCGGTTCGGCCTCGGGGATGCCGCAGGCCGACGACTCGGCACCTACTCGGGTGGCATGCGCCGGCGGCTCGATCTCGCGCTGAGCCTCGTGCTGCCGCTTCCGGTGCTGTTCCTCGACGAGCCGACGACGGGCCTCGACACCCGCAGTCGCCAGGAGCTCTGGCGCGTCATCCGCTGGCTCGCCGACGAGGGGACGACGGTCTTCCTGACGACCCAGTACCTCGAGGAGGCCGATCGGCTCGCCGACCGCATCGCGGTGCTCGATCGAGGCCGCGTCGCTGCCGAGGGCACGGCCGAGGAGTTGAAGTCCCGCATCGGCGGCGACGTCGTCGAGCTTCGCGACGCCGACGGCGTCCTGCTCCGCGAACTCCCGACCGACGGCACGGTGCACGGCCTGCGCGCCGCGATCGACGAGCTCGACCGGGGCGCCGACGCCCAGTCGCCCGGCACCTCGGTCACCATCCGCCGCCCGAGCCTCGACGACGTGTTCCTCGCGATCACGGGCGGCGGCGCGGCATCCGCCCCCGCCCCCGAACTCATCGAATCGAAGTGAGACCATGACCACTGCATCGTTCACGCCGTCGTCGGCCACCCGCGTTCCCGCCACGGCGAGGGTCCGCCCGCGCCTCGGCGCCCTCACCGCGGAGTCGACATTCATCGGGCGCAGTTTCATCCACTCGCTGCGCGACCCCGAGGCGCTCCTCATGGCGGTCGTGCTGCCCGTGCTGCTCATGCTCATGTTCACGTGGATCTTCGGCAATGCGATCGACCCCTCGGGCGGCTACGTCGACTACGTCGTGCCCGGCATCATCCTGCTGTGCGCGGGGTTCGGGGCCTCGTCGACGGCGATCTCGGTCGCGCGCGACATGACGACGGGCATCATCGACCGGTTCCGTACGATGCCGATCCGCAGCGGGGCCGTGCTCACGGGGCACGTCGTCGCGAGCCTCGTGCGCAACCTGGTGGCGACCGGGGTCGTCGTCGGCGTCGCCCTTCTCGTGGGGTTCCGCCCGGATGCGACGCCGCTCGAGTGGGTCGCCATGTTCGGGCTCGTCGCGTTCTACATCCTCGCGATCACCTACCTCTTCGCGGCGATCGGCCTCGCGTCCTCGACGCCCGAGGCGGCGAGCGGCTACGGCTTCATCCTGCTGTTCCTGCCGTACGTGTCGAGCGCGTTCGTGCCGGTGCGGTCGATGCCCGAGTGGCTGCAGTGGATCGCCGAGAACCAGCCGATCACGCCGGTGATCGAGACCATCCGCTCCCTGCTCATGGGCACCCCGCTCGGCGACGCCGGCTGGTGGGCGATCGGATGGTGCCTCGCGATCATCGCCGTGTCGGTGGCCTGGGGCGCCTGGCTCTTCCGGCGAAAGGCCGGCCGTCGCTGAGCGCGGGTTTGCGGAAGTCGTGGGCGGAGCGCGTCGTAGCCAAGTCGACGAAGAACAGGGGCCGGCGCCCATGCCCCGGGTCCGGCAAGCCCGCTGGTCTAGAATCGAGCGGTCATGACTGCCATCTACGACTGTTCGGTCGATTCCCAGCTGCTCACCGGCATGCGCCTCGCCCGCGGCGCCATCGGGCGCGGCGAGCTCGTCGTCATTCCGACCGACACGGTCTACGGCGTCGCGGCCGATGCGTTCAGTCCGGCTGCGGTCGCGCGACTCCTCGAGGCGAAGGGGCGGGAGCGCACGTCGCCGCCGCCCGTGCTCATTCCGGGCGTCCCGACCCTCGACGCGCTCGCACGCGATGTGCCCGAGCCCGTGCGGCGTCTCGTCGCGGAGTTCTGGCCCGGCGGGCTCACCGTCATCCTGCACGCCCAGCCCTCCCTCGAGTGGGACCTCGGCGAGACCCGCGGCACGGTCGCCCTGCGCATGCCGGCGAACCCGATCGCGCTCGAGCTGCTCTCCGAGACGGGCCCCCTGGCCGTCTCCTCGGCGAACCGGTCGGGAGAGCCATCGGCGACCACCGCGGCCGATGCCGAGGCGATGCTCGGCGAGAGCGTCACCGTCTACCTCGACGGCGGGCCGGCCGGCGCCTCGTACGAGGCCATCGGCGAGCGGCCCGGTGACACCTCGTCGACGATCGTCGACGCGACCGGCCTCGACGAGCCCGGGGGAGTGCTCCGCATCGTTCGGGCCGGCGTGATCTCGCGCGAACAGCTCATCGCGGTCGTCGGCGAAGAACTGTTCACCGAGCCGG
>JAPSJT010000012.1:0-10517 GCA_031178045.1 Agromyces sp. | reverse complement strand
GCCGCCCCCGAGGCATCCGACCGCGACGTCGCCCCCGACGAGGCGGACGCCCCCGCCTCATGACCCTGTTCCTCGCGCTCGCGCTCCTCACCGCGCTCGTCACCTTCGTCGGGTCGCTGCTCGTCTGGAAGCTGAGCCTCAAGTACCGGCTCTATCCGAAGATCCGTGCGCGCGACGTGCACACCCGCCCGACACCGCGCCTCGGCGGCGTCGCGATGTTCGTCGGCATCCTCGTCGCGATCGGGGCGGCGGCCTTCGTCTCGACGCTCGGTTCGTCGCGCTTCTCGATCATCGCGATCATCTTCCAGAACCCGGCGCAGATCCTCTCGATCCTCGGAGCCGCGCTCCTCATCGTGCTCATCGGCGTCGCCGACGACATCTGGGACCTCGACTGGATGACGAAGCTCGCGGGCCAGTTCCTCGCGGCCGGGCTCGTCGCCTGGCAGGGCGTCTCCATCGTGTCGCTGCCGCTCGGCGACGTCGTCGGCGTCGGCTCCTCGTGGATGAGCGCGACGATCACCGTCTTCACGATCGTGCTCGTGATGAACGCCATCAACTTCATCGACGGACTCGACGGCCTCGTCGCCGGCGTCGCGCTCATCGCGAGCGGCGTCTTCTACCTCTACAGCTACCTGCTCGTGCAGCAGACGTCGCCGCTCAACTACTTCAATCTCGCGTCGCTGCTCGCGATCGTCATCGTCGGCGCGTGCGCCGGCTTCCTGCCGTTGAACTGGCACCCCGCGAAGCTCTTCATGGGCGATGCCGGCGCGCTGCTCATCGGACTGCTGATGGCGACCTCCGCGATCGCGGTCACCGGGCAGATCAACCCGGGTTCGGTCGGCCTCGACCAGCTCTTCGCCGCGTTCATGCCGATCATCCTGCCCTTCGCGATCCTCGCCATCCCGCTCATCGACTTCGGGCTCGCCGTCATCCGGCGCCTGCGAGCGGGCAAGTCGCCGTTCGCGGCCGACCGCAAGCACCTGCACCACCGGCTCCTCGACATGGGGCACTCGCACCTCAACGCGGTGCTGATCTTCTACGCGTGGACCGCAGTCGCCTCGATCGGCTGTCTGCTCACCTACGTCTTCCCGGTCTACTTCGACATCGACTCGACGTGGGCCTTCGCGCTGCTCGCCGTGGGCTTCCTCGTGTGCGCGGCGCTCACCCTCGCCCCGCTCGGGCGGCGCAAGCGCCTCACGGTCGCCGCCGAGGGGGAGCCGGCCGATGCCGAGGTCGCCGTGTTCGACGAGCTCGAGACCGGCACGATCCCCGTCCCCGCCCCGTCCCGTGCCGCGGGAGAGCCCGAACTGGAGCAGCATGACCGACCCGCGTCCTGAACCCGCCGATCGCACGCCGACCTCGAACCCCGTCCTGCGCAAGGCGCTCGTGTGGGGTGCGGTCCTCGCGGGGGCCGTGCTCGTCGTGAGCGCCGTGCTCGGCCTGATCTTCGCGGGCACCGAGGGACTCGTGAGTGCGCTCGTCGGCACGCTCATGGCCGTCGTCTTCATGGGCATCACCGCGGCGAGCATCCTCTTCGCCAATCGGTTCGCCGGCAGCGACCTCTTCGTCGGCGCCTTCTTCGGGATCGTGCTCGGCGGCTGGCTCCTGAAGTTCATCGTCTTCATCGTGCTCGTCGTCGTGCTGCGGGATGCCCCGTGGCTCAACACGACGGTCCTCTTCCTGAGCCTGGTGGCGGGCGTCATCGCCTCGCTCGTCGTCGACGTGATCGTCGTCGCGACGTCGCGGGTCCCGTATGCGAGCGACGTGCGCCTGCCCGACGCGCCGACCGACGACTGACCCGCCTCCCGCGATTCGACCGACGGTAGAAGTATTGCTAGAGTAATGACGATCCCCCACGGTTTTCGCGCGGCTCCGGCCTGTGCGGAATCCGTTTCCGATGTTCGTCGTCGCGAGAGCCGAGCTCCACGCCCCGAAACAGGAGAAAGCGCTGCTAGCTAACGCTCTGAACCTGCTGGTTCCGATGTCCACCGACGATGGTGAGTTCCACGGGCCGTCCATCGACGAATTCTTCCCGGGGGCGCTGCTCTTCGAAGGCACCGCCTTCGAGATCAACCGCATCATGCTCGTCCGCTTCGTCGCGGTCGCGGCGCTGCTGCTCGTGTTCTGGCTCGGCACGCGTCGCATGAGCGTCGTGCCGGGGCGCTTCCAGAGCCTCATCGAGATGGGGCTCGACCTCGTCCGCGTGAACGTCGCCGACGACCTGCTCGGCAAGAAGGACGGCCGGCGCTTCCTGCCGATCCTCACCACCATCTTCTTCATGGTGCTGTTCATGAACATCACGGGCATCATCCCGTTCCTGAACATCGCCGGCACCTCCGTGATCGGCGTGCCGCTCGTCCTGGCGATCGTCTCGTACGTCACCTTCATCTACGCGGGCGTCAAGAAGAACCCCAAGAACTTCTTCAAGAACGCCCTCTTCCCTTCGGGTGTTCCGTGGCCGGTGTACATCATCGTCACGCCGATCGAGCTCATCTCGACGTTCGTGATCCGTCCGGTCACGCTGACCCTCCGACTCATGATGAACATGATCGTCGGTCACCTCCTGCTCGTGCTCTTCTTCGCGGCGACGCAGTTCTTCGTCTTCTCGCTCGGCGGCGGCTGGACCGCTCTCGGCGCGGGCACCCTGGCCTTCGGCTTCGTGTTCACGCTCTTCGAGGTCCTCGTCGCCGTCCTGCAGGCCTACGTCTTCACGCTCCTCACCGCGGTCTACATCCAGCTCGCGGTGGCGGAGGAGCACTGAGCCCGGGCATCCGCCCAGAACATCCCTAGGAAAGGAAACCCAACGTGGACGCAACCACCGTTCTCGCTGAGATCAACGGCAACATCGCGACCGTCGGATACGGCCTCGCGGCGATCGGCCCGGCCATCGGCGTCGGCATCGTCGTCGGCAAGACGATCGAGGGTGTCGCTCGCCAGCCCGAGCTCGCCGGCCGCCTCCAGGTGCTGATGTGGATCGGCATCGCCTTCACCGAGGCGCTCGCCTTCATCGGTATCGCCACGTACTTCATCTTCGTCTGATCCGCCCGCAACTGAGGAGGCCAACGTGCTGCACGCAGTACTGAGCGCTGCAACCGAGGGTGGCGAGACCCACAGCCCGGTCATCCCCGAGCTGTACGACATCGTCTGGTCGTCGGTCTGCTTCGTCATCATCCTCGTCTTCTTCTGGAAGTACGTGCTGCCGCGCGTCCAGAAGCTGCTCGACGAGCGTGCCGAGGCGATCGAGGGCAACATCGCGAAGGCCGATGAGGCGCAGCGCAAGGCCGAGGCGGCCCTCGAGGAGTACACCGCCCAGCTCGCCGACGCGCGTGCCGAGGCCGGTCGTATCCGCGAGGCGGCTCGTGAGGACGGCAAGAAGATCGTCGCCGAGGCGAAGGATCAGGCACTGAGCGAGGCCGCGCGAGTCACCGCGAGTGCCCAGGCGCAGATCGAGGCGGAGCGTCAGTCGGCGCTCGTCTCCCTCCGCTCCGAGGTCGGCACCCTCGCGATCGACCTCGCGTCCGGGGTCATCGGCGAGAGCCTGTCCGACGATGCGAAGGCGGCTGCGGTCGTCGACCGTTTCCTCGCCGACCTGGAGGCCTCCGAGGCCGCCGCCGGAGGGAAGAAGTAACCCATGGGTAGCGCTACGAGGAAGGCCCTGGCCGGCAGCCACGCCACGTTGGCGGCGCTCGGCCGGGCCGACCTGCGCGTCGCGGAGGAGCTCCTCGCGGCCGGGCGGGTCATCGGCTCGTCCAAGCATTTGCGCTCCGCGCTCGCGGACGCCGAAGCGGATGCCGCGCAGAAGCGGGCGCTCGTGCAGGCCGTGTTCGGGTCGCAGCTCAGCGTCGATGCGATCACGTTGCTCAACGAGCTCACCTCCAACCGCTGGTCGAACTCGTCCGACCTGCTCGAGGGCGTCGAGGAACTCGGCTTCCGCGTCGCCTCCGCGTCGGCCCCCGAGCTCCCGGTCGACGCCGAGCTGTTCGCCGTCGAGCGGGCGGTCAGCTCCGACGCCGAGCTCGAACTCGCGCTCGGATCGAAGCTGAGCCCGCTCGACGTGAAGGTGAAGCTCGTCGACCGACTGCTCTCGGGCAAGGCCTCGGCCCAGGCGCTCGCGATCGTGAACCACCTCGTGCAGCAGCCGCGCGGCGGACGGATCGGGGAGCTGCTGCGACGCGCAGCCGACATCGTCGCCGAGCAGCGCGGGTTCGAGATCGTGACCGTCACGAGCGCTTCGCCGCTCACGTCGTCGCAGCTCGATCGGCTCGTCAAGGGGCTCGAGGCGCAGTACGGCCGCGCGCTCCGCATCAACACCATCGTCGATCCCGCCGTGATCGGTGGGGTTCGCGTGCAGATCGGCGACGACGTCATCGACGGCAGCGTCGCCTCGCGCCTCAGCTCGCTGCGGCAGAAGCTTGCCGGCTGAGGCCGGTTGAAACGACCGGCGTCCCGCGCCGCGACACACCAGTAGCTGTACAACCGGTACAGAAAAGGGAAAGACAATGGCAGAACTCTCCATCAGCCCCGACGAGATCCGTTCGGCTCTCTCGGAGTTCGTCTCGTCGTACGAGCCCGACAAGGCGCAGACGACCGAGGTCGGCACCGTCTCCGACGCCGGCGACGGCATCGCCCATGTCGTGGGCCTGCCCTCGGTCATGGCCAACGAGCTCGTCCGCTTCGCGGACGGCACCCTCGGCCTCGCGCTGAACCTCGACGAAGACGAGATCGGCGTCGTCGTGCTCGGCGAGTTCACCGGCATCGAAGAGGGCATGGAGGTGACCCGCACTGGCGAGGTCCTCTCGGTGCCCGTCGGTGAGGGCTACCTCGGCCGCGTCGTCGACCCGCTCGGCAACCCGATCGACGGCCTCGGCGAGATCGCGGGCATCGACGGCCGACGTGCCCTCGAGCTCCAGGCGCCCGGCGTCATGCAGCGCAAGTCGGTGCACGAGCCGCTGCAGACCGGCATCAAGGCGATCGACGCGATGATCCCCGTCGGACGCGGTCAGCGCCAGCTCATCATCGGCGACCGTCAGACCGGCAAGACCGCCATCGCCATCGACACGATCATCAACCAGAAGGCGAACTGGGAATCCGGCGACCCGAACAAGCAGGTCCGCTGCATCTACGTCGCGATCGGTCAGAAGGGCTCGACGATCGCGGGCGTCAAGGGCGCGCTCGAAGACGCAGGAGCGATGGAGTACACGACGATCGTCGCGGCTCCGGCCTCCGACCCCGCGGGCTTCAAGTACCTCGCCCCCTACACGGGCTCGGCCATCGGCCAGCACTGGATGTACGACTCGAAGCACGTCCTGATCATCTTCGACGACCTGTCGAAGCAGGCCGAGGCCTACCGTGCCGTGTCGCTGCTCCTCCGCCGTCCGCCCGGACGAGAGGCCTACCCGGGCGACGTCTTCTACCTGCACTCGCGTCTGCTCGAGCGCTGCGCGAAGCTGTCCGACGAGCTCGGCGCCGGATCGATGACCGGCCTGCCGATCATCGAGACGAAGGCGAACGACGTCTCGGCGTACATCCCGACGAACGTGATCTCGATCACCGACGGCCAGATCTTCCTCCAGTCCGACCTGTTCAACTCGAACCAGCGTCCGGCGGTCGATGTGGGTATCTCGGTCTCCCGAGTCGGCGGTGACGCGCAGGTCAAGTCGATCAAGAAGGTCTCGGGCACGCTGAAGCTCGAACTCGCGCAGTACCGTTCGCTCGAGGCGTTCGCGATGTTCGCCTCCGACCTCGACGCGACCAGCCGCCGTCAGCTCGCCCGCGGCGCCCGCCTCACCGAGCTGCTGAAGCAGCCGCAGTACTCGCCGTACCCCGTCGAGGAGCAGGTCGTCTCGATCTGGGCCGGCACGAACGGCAAGCTCGACGAGGTCCCGGTCGAGGACATCCTGCGCTTCGAGCGCGAGTTCCTCGACTACCTCGGCCGCAACACGACGGTGCTGTCCGACCTCCGCGACACGAACGTGCTGTCCGATGAGACGGTGGCGACGCTCGAGTCCGAGGTCGACAAGTTCAAGCTCGAGTTCCAGACGGGCGAGGGCAAGCCGCTCGCCTCGGTGGGCAGCGAGCAGTTCGAGGCGATCGCCGTCGAGGACGTCAACCAGGAGAAGATCGTCAAGGCTCGCCGCTAGGCGACATCCGTTCGACGATCTGAACCCAGGGATACAGGAGAGACATGGGAGCGCAACTTCGGGTCTACCGGCAGAAGATCAAGACTGCCCAGACGACGAAGAAGATCACGAAGGCGATGGAGCTCATCGCCGCCTCGCGCATCCAGAAGGCGCAGGCTCGCGTGACGGCTTCGACGCCGTACTCGCGTGCCATCACGCGCGCCGTCTCGGCGGTCGCGACGTACTCGAACGTCGAGCACGTGCTCACGACCGAGCCGGAGAAGATCGAGCGGGCGGCGGTCGTGATCCTCACGTCCGACCGCGGCCTCGCCGGTGCGTTCAACTCCCAGGTGCTCCGCGAAGCGGAGGAGCTCAGCGAGCTCCTCCGCTCGCAGGGCAAGGAGGTCGTGTACTTCCTGGTCGGTCGCAAGGCCGTGGGCTACTTCGCGTTCCGTCGCCGCGCCTCCGAGCAGCAGTGGACCGGCAGCTCGGAGAACCCCGAGTTCGAGCTCGCGAAGGACATCGCCGAGACGGTGCTCGAGGCCTTCCTGCGCGACGCATCCGACGGCGGCGTCGACGAGATCCACATCGTCTACAACAGGTTCGTCAGCATGATGACCCAGACGCCCGAGGTCGTGCGTATGCTGCCGCTCGAGGTCGTCGAGGGTGTGGAAGGGCCGGATGCCACAGTGCAGCCGCTCTACGAGTTCGAGCCCGACGTCGGGACGGTCCTCGACTCGCTCCTCCCCGTCTACATCGAGAGCCGCATCTTCAACGCCCTGTTGCAGTCGGCCGCGGCGAAGCACGCCGCGACGCAGAAGGCGATGAAGTCGGCGAGCGACAACGCCGACAAGCTCATCACCGACTACACCCGCCTCGCGAACAACGCGCGTCAGGCCGAGATCACGCAGCAGATCTCCGAGATCGTGGGCGGCGCCGACGCGCTCGTCGCCGCCAAGTAGCAATTCAGAAAAGAGAGAGCAGAATGACTGACACCGCAACCGCGCCGGTCGCCGAGTCGACTGTGGGCGCCGTCGGCCGCATCGCCCGCGTCACGGGCCCCGTCGTCGACATCGAGTTCCCCCACGACGCGATCCCCGAGATCTACAACGCTCTGAAGACCGAGATCAGCATCAACGGCGAGAGCATGACGCTGACCCTCGAGGTCGCGCAGCACCTCGGCGACGATCTCGTCCGTGCGATCGCGCTGAAGCCGACCGACGGACTCGTCCGCGGCCAGGAGGTCACCGACACCGGCTCCGCGATCTCGGTGCCCGTCGGCGACGTCACCAAGGGCAAGGTGTTCAACGTCATCGGCGAGGTGCTCAACGCCGAGCCCGGCGAGCAGATCGAGATCACCGAGCGGTGGCCGATCCACCGCCGGCCGCCGGCCTTCGACCAGCTCGAGTCGAAGACGCAGCTCTTCGAGACCGGCATCAAGTCGATCGACCTCCTCACGCCCTACGTGCAGGGTGGGAAGATCGGTCTCTTCGGCGGTGCGGGCGTCGGCAAGACGGTCCTCATCCAGGAGATGATCCAGCGCGTCGCCCAGGACCACGGTGGTGTGTCCGTCTTCGCCGGCGTCGGCGAGCGTACGCGTGAGGGCAACGACCTCATCCACGAGATGGAGGAGGCCGGCGTCTTCGACAAGACGGCCCTGGTCTTCGGTCAGATGGACGAGCCGCCGGGCACGCGTCTTCGTGTCGCACTCTCCGCGCTCACGATGGCGGAGTACTTCCGTGATGTGCAGAAGCAGGACGTGCTGCTCTTCATCGACAACATCTTCCGCTTCACGCAGGCCGGATCCGAGGTCTCGACGCTGCTGGGCCGCATGCCTTCCGCCGTGGGTTACCAGCCGAACCTCGCTGACGAGATGGGCGTGCTCCAGGAGCGCATCACCTCGACCCGTGGCCACTCGATCACCTCGCTGCAGGCGATCTACGTGCCCGCCGACGACTACACCGACCCGGCGCCCGCGACGACCTTCGCCCACCTCGACGCGACGACGGAGCTCTCGCGCGAGATCGCGTCGAAGGGTCTGTACCCGGCGATCGACCCGCTGACCTCGACGTCGCGGATCATGGACCCCCGCTACCTGGGCGAGGACCACTACCGCGTCGCCACGACGGTCAAGCAGATCCTGCAGAAGAACAAGGAGCTCCAGGAGATCATCGCGATCCTCGGTGTCGACGAGCTCTCCGAGGAAGACAAGATCACCGTCTCCCGCGCACGTCGCATCCAGCAGTTCCTCTCGCAGAACACCTACATGGCGAAGAAGTTCACGGGTGTCGAGGGTTCGACCGTCCCCCTCAAGGAGACGATCGAGTCGTTCGACGCGATCGCCCGCGGCGACTTCGACCACGTCGCCGAGCAGGCCTTCTTCAACGTCGGCCCGATCTCCGACGTCGAGGAGAACTGGGCTCGCATCCAGAAGGAGAACGGCTGAGCATGGCCACCCTCAACGTGAGTGTCGTCTCGGCCGACCAGGAAGTCTGGTCGGGCGAGGCGGACATGGTGGTGGCGCGTACCGTCGAAGGCGAGATCGGCATCCTGCCGGGGCACGAGCCGCTGCTCGCGATCCTCGCGGGCGGTGAAGTGCGAGTGACCCTCGCCGGCGGTGAGAAGATCACGGCGAACGCCGAGGAGGGTTTCCTCTCCGTGCAGTCGAACGTCGTGCAAGTGGTCGCCTCGCGCGCCGCGCTCGTCTAGGGGAAGCGGATGCCGGGGGAGCAGCCGATCGACCGCCAGTTCGGTGACCTGAGTGTCACCCAGCTCATCGTCATGGCCGGGTTGCCGGGCGCGGGCAAGTCCACGATCGGTGAGATCCTCGGCGCCCGGCTCGGCGCCACGGTCGTCTCGGTCGATCCGATCGAATCGGCGATCCTGAAGGCCGGTATCGCGGCCGACCAGCCCACCGGTCTCGCCGCGTACCTCGTCGCCGAGGAGATCGCGAAGAAGGAGCTCGAGTCGGGCCGCACGGTCATCGTCGACGCTGTCAACGCGGCGGAGGCGGCGCGCCTGCAATGGCGCGACCTCGCCGAACGCTCCGACGTACGACTCCGGGTGATCGAGGTCGTCTGCTCCGACGAGGCGCTGCACCGCGGGCGCCTCGAGAAGCGGGAGCGCCGCCTGCCGCACCTCGAGGAGACGACGTGGCGGGCCGTCGAGCAGAGTCTCGAGGGGTACGCCCCATGGACCGGCCCGTCGTCGGCGCTGCCTCGGGTGACCATCGACAGCATCGAGTCGCTCGGCACGAACGTCGACGCTGCGCTCGCGTTCATCGCCTCGTAGATGCTGGTTCTGCTGCCACCGTCGGAGACCAAGCGCGACGGGGGCGAGGGTGCGCCGCTCGATCTCGCTGCGTTGTCGCATCCGACGCTCCTCGCGCAGCGATCCATGCTCGTCGACGGGTTGATCGCGCTGAGCGAGGATGCCACGGCCGCCATGCGCGCCCTGAAGCTCGGACCTCGTGGCGAGGCCGAAGTGGAACGCAACCGCAGGCTTCTCGAGACGCCGACGATGGCGGCGTTCGATCGCTACACGGGCGTGCTCTTCGACGCGCTCGATTTCACGCGCCTCGAACCGGCAGCGCGCGCGTTCGCCGCGGAGAGCGTGGTGGTGCACTCAGCGCTGTTCGGTTTCGTGGGCGCGCTCGACCCGATCCCCGCCTATCGGCTCTCCCATGACTCCCGGATGCCCGGCATCCGGCTCCGCTCCCACTGGCGGGAGTCGCTCGCCGAACTGCTCGATGCACGCCCAGGGGTGATCGTCGACCTCCGCTCGGAGGGGTACGCAGAGCTCGGCCCGCTGCCGAACCGGCACGACGCGGCCTTCGTGCGAGTTGTGAGCGTCGGCCCTGACGGACGCAGGCGGTCGCTCAATCACTTCAACAAACAGGCCAAGGGGCGCTTCACGCGCGCGTTCCTCGAGCAACGTCCGGACATCGGCAGCGTCGGGGAACTTCTCGAGTGGGCGGCCGGCGCCGGGTTCACGCTCGAACGCGGCGCCCGTGCGCTCGGGGGCGGGCAGCGGAACGAACTCGAGCTCGTCGCCTGACGCCCGCCGATGCCGACACCGGCTGGGTCGGCGTCATGCTGATGCAGCCTCCTCCACCTGGGCCGCTTCGACGGCGACGTGCGCGGTCGAGCGGAAACATCCGGCCAGATGATCGTCGACCATTCCCGCCGCCTGCATGAGCGCGTACATCGTCGTCGGGCCGACGAAGCGGAAACCGAGCTTGCGCAGGGCCTTGCTCATCGCGAGCGACTCAGGCGTCGTTGCGGGAACCTCTGCGAACGACCGGGGTGCGGTCGTGCGGGCAGGCGGGGCGAACGACCAGAGGAACTCCTCGAGCGGAACGTCGAGCGCCTGCGTGGCGCGCGCGTTCTGAATGGTCGC
>JAPSJT010000306.1 GCA_031178045.1 Agromyces sp. | reverse complement strand
GATCCAGAACAGGCGGCGGAACTGGCCGACGTGGTCGCCGTGTCCGGCGTGTCCGCCGTGACCGGCGTGCGTCGCGTGCTCGGCGTGCTCGTCGTGCTTTGCGTGCCCGGCGTGCTCGGCGTGCTCGGCGTGCTCGTCGTGCTCGGCGTGGGCGGGAATCGCGTGCTCGTCGTGGGCGGGCATCGCGTGCCCGGCGTGGGGATCGTGCCCGGCGTGGGGATCGTGCCCGGCGTGGGGATCGTGCCCGGTGTGGGGATCGTGCCCGCCGTGGGGGTGGGTCATGCTCATCGATCTTCCTCCGTCGTGTCCGTCATCGCGAGCCCTATACCCCAGTGGGGTATCCATATCTCATGAAACGCGGCAGCGCGACGAGTATTCCCGCTGCGGGCACCCTGGTGGCGGATGCCGGTCAAGCGGTGGCGGCGGCATCCCCTCGCGTGCTGGGATTGCAGCATGGACGTGCTGATCCTCGGCGGAACGCAATGGCTCGGACGCACGCTCGCCGCGGAGGCGGTGGCGCGCGGGCACCACGTGACCTGTCTCGCCCGGGGCGACGGGGGTGCGGTGCCCGACGGCGTCGAGTTCGTTCGTGCCGACCGGTCGGACCCCGCGGCGTACGACGACGTCGCCGACCGGGAATGGCACTCGGTGATCGACGTCACCCGTCAGCCGGGCTTCGCGCGGCGGGCGGCGGCGGCGCTGGCTGCCCACGCCGCGCATTGGACCTTCATCTCCTCCGGCAACGTCTACGCCGAGCAGAACGAACCGGGTGCCGACGAGTCGAGCGCGCTGATGCCGCCGCTCGAGGCCGACGATTCGACGCCCGACACCTACGGCGAGGCGAAGTCGGCGATCGAGCTCGCGTATCGCGAAGCGCTCGGCGAGCGACTGCTCGTCATCCGGCCCGGGCTCATCGCGGGCCCTGGCGACGCGTCGGGACGAAGCGGCTACTGGGTCGCCCGCGCCGCCCGCGACCACTCCCCGATGCTCGTGCCCGACATCCTCGACGCGGCCGTGCAGGCGATCCACATCGACGACCTCGTGCGCTTCACGCTCGACTCGATCGAGCGACCGCTCACTGGTGCATTCAACGCGGTCGGCGACCCCGTCACCTTCGAGGAGTGGCTCGAGCGTTCGCGCGCGATCGGCGGGCACCGCGGCGAGGTCGTGGCGGTCTCGCCCGAGTGGCTCGCCGAACAGGGCGTCGCCGAGTGGTCGGGCCCCGAGTCGCTGCCGCTCTGGATCATCGACCCCGAGTGGAGCGCGTTCCTCCACCGGTCGAACGCCGCGGCCCGAGCGGCCGGGCTCCGACTGCGGCCGCTCGACCAGCTGCTCTCCGAGACCCTCGAGTGGGAGCGGAGCCAGGGGCTCGATCGCGAGCGCGGCGCCGGCCTCTCGGCAGAGCGCGAACGGCAGCTGCTCGCAGCGCTGCGGGGGTGACTTCCCTCGCGCGGCAGGTGACGGCGTGGCCATGGCGCGCGACGGCGCCGCGCCGACCGAGGGTGCGAGGGCGTCCGGGATCGCAGACACGGTGCTCGACGGATGCCTCGGCGGGCGGCATCCGTCATTGCTAGCGTCGGGACATGGCGACGCTCTCGCATGATCCCCTATGGCCGCGCGCCGGCGCGTGGCCGGCACTCGCCGAGCTCGAGCCGGGTGAGGCCGTCGACCTCGCCGTGCTCGGCGTGCCCGCCTGGCGCACCTCGCTCTCGCCGACGAACGCACACGCGACGCCGCAGGCGATCCGTGCGGCCCTCCAGCGATACAGCC
>JAPSJT010000115.1 GCA_031178045.1 Agromyces sp. | reverse complement strand
AGACCACGCTGAGGCCCGCCTCCTCGGCCTGCGTCGTGAAGGCCTCGGCGAGGTCGGCCGAGTAGCTCGTCGCGTCGTCGATGACGGCGACGTTCGTCGCTCCGATCTTCTCCGCGTACTGCACGGCCGCGGCGGCCTGCTGGTCGCCGGTGCCGTTGATGAGGAAGACACCGGGAAGCCCCTGCTCGACCAGCTCGTTGGAGTTGGCGGCGGGGATCACCATCGGGATGCCGGCCTCGTCGAAGATCGGCAGCGTCGGCAGTGTGGCGCCCGAGCAGTATCCGCCGACGGAGCCGACGATGCCCTCGGTGACGAGCTTGTTCGCGCCGGCCACTGCGGTGGTCGCGTCGCAGGCGTCGTCCTCGACGACGAGCTCGAGATCGCGACCGAGGACGCCGCCGTCGGCGTTGATCTCGTCGACGGCCAGTTGCGCGCCGTTCTGCATGTACGAGCCGAAGGCCGACTCGCTGCCGGAGAACGGCGCGAGCATGCCGAGCTTGAGGGGCCCGTCCGCGCTCTCCTCGGAACCCCCGCCCGCGATTCCCCCCGAACAGCCGGCGGTGAGCGCCAGCACGCCCGCAGCCACGGCCACCTGGAGTAGGCGCGTTCTGCGTCGAGATCCGAACATTGAGGACTCCCCTCGTAACGACCTTGCATCGCCGGGTTCGGCGGTGTGTGACACACTACTCAGGCTGTGCGCGACCGCCAAGCCCCCGTGACGCAACCGTTACCGCAGATCCCGACTGAGCAGACTCCGAGCCCGGATCGCTTTACCGCTCGTCATGCCCGCTCCAGAGGCCTGCGATATGGCCGATGTGCCGGCGCATGAGGGCTTCGGCGCCGGCACCGTCCCCCGATACCAGGAGGTCGACGAGTTCGGCGTGCTCGCGAGTCGAGGCGGTGAGTGCCTCGGACTCGGCGAGCTTCACGAGCCCGGTGAGCCGCGTCTGCTGGCGGAGCTCCCGCACGAGCGACACGAGGTGCGGATTGCCCGTGCGCTCGAGCAGTGTCAGGTGGAAGTCGGTGTCGGCCTCGAGGTAGTCCTGCAGTCGACCCTCGCGCCCTGCGCTCGTGATCTCGTCCGCGAGCGCGTTCAGGCGGTCCACGGTCTCTCGCGGCAGGGTGCCGGCGAGTGCTCGCATGGGCGGCGCCTCGAGCATCATGCGCACTTCTCCGAGGTGGCGGAGCTCGTCGAGCGAGACCTCGGTCACCCGGAATCCGCGGTTGCGCATGGGGCTCAGGAATCCGCGGCGAGCCAGGTTGAGCATCGCCTCGCGGACCGGCGTCGCGCTCACGCCGAACTCGAGCGCGAGCGTCGGGACGGTGAGGACCCGGCCGGGCTCCAGTTCTCCCGTGACGATCCGTGAGGAGAGGGCACGCTCGACCTGCTCGCGCAGGCTCACGAGCGCGGGGATCTGCGTCACGCCGCTCATCGAGAGACGCCGAGGTGCTGTGTCATACGGCACAGCGTACCCGCGCGCCGGCGACGGGTCCCGAACCACGTGCGTCGGATGGGCGGGCGGCCCGCGCAAACGCCCGTCCCGGGCACGTCGGAGCGATCTCGATCAGGGTCTTCTTCGACGAGCGAGGCGACGGAATCGTTGTGTTGCCGCGAGGAGAAATGACTGCTTAGGCTCAGCAGCATGGCACGAACCACGATGGGTTCGGCGCTGGCCGGCACTCTGGTCCTCGCTGCGACGGCGTTGTTTGCGGGGTGTGCGACAGGCGCGCCAGGCGGCTCATCCGCCGACACGCCGGACGCCGGAGCATCCGATGCCACCGCGGCATCCGATGCCGTCGGAGCCTGGGGCGATCCCGACGGGATGACCACCGGCTGGGTCATCGAGCCATCGCTCAACCTCGCCGCCGACGGCACGCTCACCGGTTCCGACAGCTGCAACAGGCTTCACGGGTCATGGAGTGACGACGCCGGCACCATCCGGTTCCATGACGTCGTCTCGCCGGGAATGGTGTGCGGCCCCGACGGCTTCGACACCTGGCTTTCCGGTCTCGCGTCGGGCACCGTCGACGGCGACGTGCTGTCGATCCTCGACGCCGAAGGCACCGAGATCGGCATGCTCGACCGAGCGAGCGATGTCGACCCGGCCACGGTTCCCTCGAGCGATGCCGAAGCGTTCTTCGGCACCTGGGGCACGGCCGACACCGAGGGTCAACCCTCGCTCGTGGTCGCCTCGGACGGCACCTACGACGGCAGCGACGGGTGCAACCTCTTCAACGGACTCTGGTGGATCGAAGGCGACACGCTCGTCTTCGGATCCCACTCATCGACCGAGAGAGGATGCCTCGCCGACATCGACGACTGGCTGAATCAGCACGCCACCGCCACAGTCGACAGCGCCACGATCACCTTCTTCGACCGGTCAGGTGTCGAGATCGGCACGCTCACTCGAAGCGGATAGCCGCAGCGAACCGCTGCGCCTGCGCGGCGATGAACTCGAGCACCTCGGGCGGCGCCTCGACGCGGTAGGGCACCCCGACCGGCAGCCACATGAGCGGGATCATGAGGTTCTCCACGGCGTCGGACTCGAGCGGCCAGACGCACCGGTCAGGCCCGTCGGCGACGATGTCGCGCCCGTACCAGCCGAGCCGTTCCATGAGCTCGGCGCGCGGCAGCTCGACGATCACCCGAGCCGTCGCACGGGATTGCCGGTGACGCAGCGCGCGCTCGACGCGCTCGCGTGCCTCGTCGTCGGAGAGCGGACGCGGCTCGAAGCGCACGCGCGTCTCGAAGATGTCGGCGATGCGGTCGAGCCGGAACGTGCGCCAGTCCTCGCGCTGCCGGTCCCAGGCGAGCAGGTACCAACGGCGGGCGACGGGCACGAGCCGGTACGGCTCGGCGACGCGCGATGACGACTCGCCCGCGGCATCCGTGTACCTGAAGCGGATGCGTTCGGAGTCGCGGCAGGCGAGGGCGAGCGCGCCGAGCAGCTCGGTGTCGATCTCGGGAGCAGGATGAGCGGATGCCGTGCGCCGGCCCGCATCGACCGTCGCGTGCGACGTGAGCGCCCCGATGCGGCGACGCAGCGCGGGCGGCAGCACCTGCTCGATCTTCGCGAGCGCGCTGAGGGTCGTGTGCTCGGCCCCCCGCAAGCCGGCCGTCGCCTGAGAGCGGAGGCCGACCGCGATCGCCACGCCCTCGTCGTCGGTGAGGAGCAGCGGCGGGAGGCCCGTGCCGGCCTCGAGGCGGTACCCGCCGGCACTGCCGCGCATCGACTCGACGCCGTAGCCGAGTTCGCGCAGCCGCTCGACGTCGCGGCGGAGCGTGCGCTCCGAGACGCCGAGCCGGTCGACGAGTTCGCGTGCCGACCAGTGCCGATGGCTCTGCAGCAGGGAGAGGAGTTCGAGGGTTCTCGACGTCGTCGCGGCCATGTCACAAGTATCCCCGCATTGAGGACAGGAACTGACCGGATGCCTCGGAAGACTGTGGTCATGACGAACCAGATGATCACCGCCAGAGGCCTCACGAAGACGTTCCCCGCGAAGGGTCACGCCGTCGAGGCCGTCCGTTCCGTCGACCTCGATGTGGCCGACGGCGAGCTCGTCGCATTCCTCGGCCCGAACGGCGCCGGCAAGTCGACGACGCTCCGCATGCTCACGACCCTGCTCCCGCCGACGAGCGGCGAGGCCACGGTCGCGGGCTGCGACATCAGCCGCGACCCGGCCGGCGTGCGACGCCGCATCGGCTACGTCGGCCAGGGCAGTTCGGGCGGGCACACCCAGCGGGTGCGCGACGAGCTGCACGCGCAGGGTGCGTTCTACGGGCTCGGTCGCCGGGAGACCCGCGTGCGCGCCGAGGAGCTCATCGAGTCGCTCGAGCTCGGGCAGGTCGCGAACCGGCAGGTGCAGTCGCTCTCGGGCGGGCAGAAGCGGCGCGTCGACATCGCGCTCGGGCTCATCCACCGTCCCGAGCTGCTGTTCCTCGACGAACCGTCGACCGGGCTCGACCCGCACAGCCGCGCGAACCTGTGGGACCACATCGTCGACCTGCGACGCGCGAACGGCACGACGATCTTCCTCACGACGCACTACCTCGACGAGGCCGACCAGCTCGCCGAACGCGTCATGGTGATGGACCACGGCGCCGTCATCGCCGATGACACCGCGTGGGCGCTGAAGGAGTCGCTCGCGGGCGACCGGGTGACGCTCACGTTCGCCACGGCGGCGGATGCCGCGTCCGCGGCCTCCCGCATCGGCGGCGAGCTCGACGGGGTCGTCGTCTCCGTCACCGCGCACGGCGGAGACCGCGCGCTCCCCAGCTACATCCGCGAGCTCGGCGACGCCGGACTCGTCGTCGAGGCGGCAACGCACCGCCGGCCGACGCTCGACGACGTGTTCCTCGCGCTCACGGGTCGCAGCCTCCGGGAGGAGGCCGCGGCACCCGAATCCGCCGTGCCCGATGCCCAGCCCGTCCCGGCCTGACCGCATCACCCCGATGCAGGAGTCGGCCTGTCATTCCGACGCCCCTGCCCTTCCTCACACACCTGAAAGGAACCACCCATGAACACGATCAGCCCCGCCGCCGCCGTCGTCGACTCGACCGAGCGGCAGGCGGCATCCGCCCGCCCGACCGGCTTCGCCCACGACACGGCCGCGGTCTTCGTGCGCGAGTCGCGTCCGCTCGTTCGCGACCCCTTCAGCGTCGTCTTCTCACTCGTGCAGCCGCTCGTCTTCCTCGGCCTGTTCGGCCCGCTCCTCGTGGGCGCGGCCGGCGGCGATGTCGCGGGCACGCTGCAGTGGTTCGTGCCCGGCATCCTCGTCATGGTCGCGCTCTTCGGCACGGCGTCGACGGGCGCGAACCTGCTCTTCGAGATGCAGACCGGGTCGCACGAGCGCACCCTCGTCGCGCCGCTGTCGCGCGGCGCCCTGCTCGTCGGCCGGGCCCTCAAGGACGTCGTGCCGCTCGTCATCCAGGGCACGATCGTCGTGCTCGTCGCCGTGCCGTTCGGCTTCGGTGTCGACGCCGCGGGGCTCATCGCGGGCCTCGCCGTGCTCGGCGTCTTCGGCGTCGGGTTCGGTGCGCTGAGCTACTCGCTCGCCCTCGCGTGCCGCAACCGGGACTGGATGTTCTGGATGGTGCACCAGACGCTGCTGTTCCCGCTCATGATCCTCTCGGGCATGCTCCTGCCGCTCGACGACGGCCCCGAGTGGATGCGCGTCGTCGCCGCGGCCAACCCGCTCAGCTATCTCGTCGGAGCCGAGCGGGCGCTGCTCGCGGGCGACTTCGGTGACGCGGATGTCGCGGGCGGCGTCGTCGCGGCGATCGCGACGTGCGCGGTCGGCCTCGCGGTCGGCGTGCGCGCCATGCGCCGGGCGCGCTGAACCCGCGCAGCCCCGTTCGCGATCCAGGAGTGCCCCGGCGTGTCGCCACGACGCGCCGGGGCGCTCGCGCCCGAGCGGAATGGGACGTGGCCCGTGCCCTCGTCTACGCTCGATGGATGCCCCACGACGTCGTGATCATCGGCGGCGGCCACAACGGCCTGACCGCCGCCGCCTACCTCGCCCGCGCCGGACTCGACGTGCTCCTGCTCGAGCGCGACGACCACCTCGGCGGCGCCGCCGTCTCGGCCGACGCGTTCGACGGCGTCGAAGCGCGCCTCTCGCGCTACTCCTACCTCGTGAGCCTGCTCCCCCGCCGCATCATCGACGACCTCGGACTCGACGTGCAGCTCGTACGCCGTCGCTTCTCGTCGTACACGCCCGACCCGACCGACCCCGATCGCGGCCTCCTCATCGACCGGGAAGCGGATGCCGCGGCATCCGTCGCCGCCTTCGAGCGGGTGGGGGCCGCGGCCGACGTCGACGCCTGGAACGCCTTCTACGCCGACACCGCCCGGGTCGCCGAGCGCCTCTTCCCGACGCTCACCGAGCCGCTGCCGACCCGCGCCGAGGCGCGAGCCCTCGTCGGCGACGACCGCGTCTGGGCCGACTTCGCCGAGCGGCCGCTCGGCTCCACCATCGATGCGCGCTTCACGAACGACCTCGTGCGCGGCGTCGTGGCGACCGACGGGCTCATCGGCACCTTCACCGATCTCGACGACCCGGCGCTCGACGCGAACCGCTGCTTCCTGTACCACGTCATCGGCGGGGGCACCGGCGACTGGGACGTGCCCGTCGGCGGCATGGGCAGCGTCACGGGCGAGCTCGCGCGAGCGGCGCGTGAAGCGGGCGCCGTGCTCGTCACCGAGGCCGAGGTGCTCGCGGTCGCCCCCGACGGGCGGACCCGGTACCGGGACGGCGGCGGCGCCGAGCGCGAGGTCACGGCAGACACCGTGCTCGCGAACGTCGCCCCGGTGGTGCTCGACCGACTGCTCGCGGCCGGCGCGGAAGGCGCGGACGGCGCGGCCCGCACCGCCGACGACGTCGCCCCGCGCACCGAGCCGGCGTTCTCCGCCGACGCGGTCGACGTGCCGCCGGTCGTGCGCGAACGGCTCCGCCATCTCGCCACCCCCGAGGGCGCTCAAGTCAAGGTCAACCTGCTCCTCACACGCCTGCCGCGACTCCGCGATTCGCAGGTCGCGCCCGAGGCGGCGTTCGCGGGCACCTTCCACATCAACGAGCTCGAGTCGCAGCTCGATGCGGCCTTCGCCACGGCGGCCCGGGGCGGCATCCCCTCGCCACTGCCGTGCGAGATCTACTGTCACACGTTGAGCGACCCGACGATCCTCTCGCCCGAGCTCGCCGCGAGCGGCGCCCACACGCTCACGGTCTTCGGCCTGCACACGCCGCACCGGCTGCTCGAGCGTCACCGCAACGACGAGCTCCGCGAGGCGCTGCAGGCCGCGGTGCTCGAGTCGCTGAACTCGGTGCTCGCCGAGCCGATCGAAGACGTGATCGCGACGGATGCCGCCGGCCGGCCCTGCATCGAGACGAAGACGACGCTCGACCTCGAGGCGGCGCTCGCGATGCCGGGCGGCAACATCTTCCACGGTCCGCTCTCGTGGCCGTGGGCCGAGGACGACGCCCCGCTCACCACACCCGCCGAACGCTGGGGCGTGGCGACGCGGCATCCGCGCATCCTCCTGTGCGGGTCCGGTGCTGTGCGCGGGGGCGCGGTGAGCGGCATCGGCGGACAGAACGCCGCAATGGCGGTGCTCGAGGCGCGGGTCGGCTGACAACCGCTGCGCTGCCGCCCACGGTGCGAGCGACGCGGCATCCGACAACGCCTAGTGATCGGCACGGGGCCGGGCTAGCCTGAGATGACGACGACGAGCGGGGGTTCGAAGATGACCGCGAAACCGACCGGCCACTACATGCTGAAGCCCGACGGCCTCTACCTGCAGTTCGATCGGCTGTTCCACGCCCCCATCGAGGACGTCTGGTACAGCCTCACGAACCCCACGGCGATGCAGTCGTGGATCGGCACCTACAAGGGCAGCCCAGCGACGGGCGCAGTGCGCTTCAAGATGATGTTCGAGGAGGGCTCCGACTGGGAGGACGTGAGCATCCTCGAATGCGCCCCGCCGCACCGCTTCACCGCCGACTCCGGCCCGGGACCGCACGGCATGCGGGTCTTCTGCCACCTCGTCGAGGGCAGCGGCATGACGACGCTCACGTTCGGCCAGCGGCTCAGCAGGGCAGCGGATGCCGCGACCTACGGCCCCGGCTGGGACTACTACCTCGACCGGCTGGCCGCCGCACGCGCCGGCCGGCCCCTGCCCGAGTGGGAGCAGTACTACCCCGCGTTCGCGCCCCACTACGCGCAGCTGCACGTTCCGACGGGGGCGCACCCCTAGACTGACGCGCGTGAAGGCCATCGAGCGTCGCGCCCGGGGATCCGAACCCACGACGGGCCGCCGCTCGCGGCACGGCGACCTCATGGCGAACCGCCCGTTCGTGTGGGCGTTCG
>JAPSJT010000114.1 GCA_031178045.1 Agromyces sp. | reverse complement strand
GCCGAGCTCGAGACGGTGCGCTACGAACCGCCGCGCGGCGACGACGGCATGCTGTGGGGCGACTACGCGATGGCCCGGATCGAACCCGGCAACCGGAACGACCGGTTCCTGGCCGGGGTCGCGTACCTCGACGGCGAGCACCCCTCGGCGATCTTCGCGCGAGGCTACTACACGCGCTCCACGATCGCCGCCTACGACTGGAACGGCGAGGCGCTCGAGAAGGTGTGGTTCGTCGACAGCGGCCACGTGCCCCTGACCAACCCGTTCAACGACGGCCCGCACGGCCGCGACGGCATCGACCCGGTCTACGGCGGTATCACGACGCAGGGCTTCCACTCGCTGACCGCTTCGGATGTCGACGGCGACGGCCGGCACGAGATCGTCTACGGCTCCGCGACCATCGACGACGACGGCAGCCTGCTGTACAACTCGGTGGACGAGATGCCCGCGGGCAGTGCCGCACCCGGAACGATCGCTCGGCTCGGCCACGGCGACGCGATGCACGTGACCGACATCGACCCGGCCCGCCCCGGCCTCGAGATCTGGACGGTGCACGAGGGCGGGGCCTTCGCGCCCTACGGCTCGGCGATGCGCGATGCGGCGACCGGTGAGGTGCTCTTCGGTGCCTATTCCGGCCGCGACACGGGCCGCGGCATGATCGGCGACGTGCGGTCGGACGTCGGGGGCATCGAGGTCTGGGCGAGCATGCCCGGCGGCACCGAGGCATCCGGCCTGCTCTCGAGCAGCGGGGACGTGCTCTCGTCGGCGATCCCCGGCACCAACCAGTCGATCCGATGGGCGGCCGACCTCACGACGCAGCTCGTGAACGGGAGCGGCAGCGCGACGCCGACGATCGACGACTGGACGCGAGGCACCGTGCTCACCGCCACCGGCACGCGCACCAACAACGGCACGAAGGGCAACCCCTCGCTCGTCGCCGACGTGCTCGGCGACTGGCGCGAAGAGCTGCTCGTGCGCACCGCCGACTCGAGCGCGCTGCGCATCTTCACGAACACCGAGGTGACGGCGCACAAGCTGCCGACGCTCATGCACGACCCGCAGTACCGGGCCGAGGTCGCGCGTCAGCAGACGGCGTACAACCAGCCGTCGTACCCGGGCTTCTACCTCGCGAGCGACATGGACTTCGCGAACGTGCCCGTGCTCACGAGCGAGGTGACGCCCGTCGAGCCGAAGTTCAAGGATCGTCCGGGCGCGAAGAAGGACGAAGTGCAGGTGCCGACGAACGTCGCCGGCGTCGCGTATTACGTCGACGGCGAGCTCGTCGACGCGCCCAACGGCAAGGTCGCGGTCACCGGTGACGTCACGGTCGTCGCCGTGCCGACCGCCTGGTACCGGCTCGCCGACGGCGCCGTGTCGGAGTGGAGTGCGAGCTTCGACGACTGAGTGACCACGGGCGGCGGATGCCGCGAACCGGCGTGCGCCGGAGGCATCCGCCGCCCCCACCGACCCCGTCCCGGGGTGCCGCAATTCCGTGCCGGCGCCCCGGGGCGGTTCTCAGTTCACGCGCCCGTGAACACGAGCCAGAGCAGCACCGCGTTGAGCGTGATGAGGAAGACGGATGCGGCGACCCCCGCCGCCGTCGTGCCCCAGTGGTTCGCGAACCGCCCGAGCACGCCGCGCCTCGCCGTGACGGCGACGAGCGGGATGAGCGCGAACGGGATGCCGAACGAGAGCACGACCTGGCTCAGCACGAGCGAGATCGTCGGGTCGAAGCCGAGCCCGAGGATCACGAGCGCCGGGATGAGCGTCACGAGTCGCCGGGCGAGCAGTGGCACCCGGATGTGCAGGAGGCCGTGCATGATCTCGGCACCGGCGTACGCGCCGACCGAGGTCGACGCGAGCCCCGAGGCGAGCAGGCCGACCGCGAAGAGCGTCGCGATCACGGGACCGAGTGACGAGTGCAGCGCGGCGTGCGCCCCCTCGAGGCTGTCGGTGCCCTCGACGCCCGCGAGGTTCGCCGCCGCGAGCAGCAGGATGCAGAGGTTCACGGAGCCTGCGATGAGCATGGCGATCGAGACGTCCCAGCGCGTGGCCCGCAGCAGCAGCGAGGTGGGAATGCCGCGACCCTGCTCGATCGGATCGGCCGCCTCATGGCGACCGGCGTCGCCGCCGGCCGGCCGGCGGCTCGGCGCGAACCGGTCGCGGCTGAGGGCCGAGTGCGCGTAGATCGCGTGCGGCATGATCGTCGCCCCGAGGATGGATGCCGCGAGCAGCACCGAGTTCGCGTCGGCGAATCGCGGCACGAGGCCCGCGAAGAGCCCGCCCGGGTCGGGTGGCGCGACGAACACGCCGACGCTGAAGCCGACCGCGATGACGAGCAGCAGGCCGACGATCACGAACTCGAAGGGGCGGGCGCCGCGCCGCGACTGGATGACGAGCAGCACGAGCGAGATGCTGCCCGTGATGAGCCCGCCCCAGATCAGCGGCACGCCGAAGAGCAGGTTGAGCGCGACGGCGCCGCCGATGACCTCGGCGAGGTCGGTCGCCATCGCGACGAGCTCCGCCTGCAGCCAGTACGCTCGGCGCCCCCACTTGTTGCCGAGGCGCTCGCCGAGCACCTCCGGCAGGCTCTTGCCGGTGACGACGCCGAGCTTCGCCGAGAGGTACTGGATGAGCCACGCCATGACGTTGCCGAGTACGACGACCCACACGAGCAGGTAGCCGTACTGCGCGCCGGCGGTCATGTTGCTCGCGACGTTGCCGGGGTCGAGGTAGGCGACGCCCGCGACGAGCGCCGGGCCGATGAGCCAGGCGATGCGCGGCACGGTCGGTCGCGGTGGTGCGGCACCGGGTCGGGCGGCGACCGTCTCCGCGGCGGTGGGGCTCGGGGCGGACGGCTCCGTTGCGGCATCCAGTGATTTCGGCATGCCGAAATAGTAGCCATATTTCGGCACGCCGAAAAGCCTGCACTTTACACGCGTTGAACAATCGTTTAGCATCTTGATCATGCGTTCAAGCGACGACGATCGCACGACACGGGCTCGTATCCGCGACGCCGCCATCGTGCTCTTCGGCCGCGACGGCTTCGACGCGACGAGCGTGCGCGCCGTTGCGACGCTCGCCGGGGTGAGCCCCGGTCTCGTGATCCATCACTTCGGCTCGAAGGACGGCTTGCGGGCGGCGTGCGACGACTACATCGTCGACGAGTTCGTCGGGCGCAAGAGCGAACTGGCGAGCGGCCGGGCCTCGGCGCTCATCGAGCAGTGGCTCGCCGACGTCGAGCGGATGACACCCCTCATCGATTACGTCGCTCGCATGCTCACCTCGAGTTCGCCGAGCGCCGATGCACTGTTCGACGGGCTGCGCACCGGTACGGCGTCGATGATCGACGAGCAGGTCTCAGCCGGGATCATGCGCGAGCCGCTCGACCGCGACGTCACGGCGCTCTACATCACGCTGTACGGGCTCGTGCCGCTCGTCATGCAACGCCAACTCGCGCGTGGACTGGGTGCCGACCGCATCACGACCGAGGTGATCCGGCGCTCGACGCTGCCCATCCTCGACCTCTACACGCATGGCCTCTACGCCGATGACCGATACCTCGTCGCCGCGCAGGAGGCGCTCGAACGCTCGAGCGGTCCGCGCTCCGACAAGGGCGAGAACGATCCGAATCAGGACCCGGACCCGCCGATCCGGCGCGCATCCTGATCCCATCCGACTTTCCCGAGAGGAGCACGGGCGATGACCCCTGCCGTTCGAACACAACAACTGAAGAAGCGGTACGGCTCGCGTACCGCCGTCCACGGCCTCGATCTCACGATCGAGCCCGGTAGCGTATTCGGCCTGATCGGGCCGAACGGCGCGGGCAAGACCACCACCTTGCGCATGCTGCTCGACATCATCCGGCCGACCTCCGGCACGGCCACGGTGCTCGGCCAGGTGCCGCAGCAGGGAGGACCGGCGCTGCGCCGGCGCATCGGGTTCGTTCCCGGTGAGTTGCGGTTGGAGGGGCGGGTTCGCGGACGCGCCCTGCTCGCCCACTACGCCGAGATCAGCGGTCCCGTCGCTCCCGGCGCGATCGACGACCTCGCCGACCGGCTCGGGCTCGACCTCAGCCGCCAGGTGCGCACCCTGTCGAAGGGCAACAAGCAGAAGCTCGGCCTCGTGCAGGCGTTCATGCATCGACCCGAGCTCCTCGTGCTCGACGAGCCGACGAGCGGGCTGGATCCGCTCGTCCAGCGGGAGTTCCTCAGCATGGTCCGGGAGGCCCGTGCCAACGGCCAGACCGTGCTGCTCAGCTCGCACGTGCTGAGCGAGATTCAGCAGGCCGCCGACCAGGTCGCCGTGCTGAACGAGGGGCGGGTCGTCGCAGAGGGACCCGTGGCCTCCCTCCGGCTCGGCCGGATCCGTCGGGTGCGGGCGACGTTCGATGGCGTCGCGCGAGTGCTACTGGCCGCCGAGCTCGAGCGCCTGCCCGGTCTGCGCGACGTCGAGCTCGCGGACGGCGACGCCGTGCGGCTCACGGCGACGGTCGACGGCGACATCGACCCCCTCGTGAAGCTGCTCGCGCGCTTCCGCGTCCTCGACCTCGCGGTCGAAGAGCCAGACCTGGAGGAATCGGTGCTGCAGATGTACGGCAGCGAGCGCGGCGAGGAGGCGAACCGTGTCCACTGAGGTGCTTCCCATCTTCCGCCGTTCGATCGGCGACTCGTGGCGATCGCTCCTCGGCTGGAGCCTCGGCGTCGCGGCCGCGCTCTTCCTGTACCTGCCCTTGTTTCCGAGCATCGGCGGCAACGGCGAGATGCAGCAGATCATCGACAGCATGCCGCCCGAGCTCACGAAGACCCTCGGCTACGAGCAGATCGCCTCGGGCCCGGGGTACACGCAGGGCACCTTCTTCGGCTTGCTCGGCTTCCTGCTGCTCGTCATCGCGGCGACGTCGTGGGGGTCGGGTGCGATCGCCGGAGCCGAGGAGTCGGGCAAGCTCGAGCTCACGCTCGCGCACGGCGTGGGTCGAGCCCAGTACGCGATCGAGTCGGCGCTGTCCGTGCTCGTGCGGCTGGCGTGGCTCGGCCTGCTCGCGGCCCTGATCGTGCTCGCCCTCAACGAGTCCGCGGAGCTGCACATCGAGCCGGCGAACATCTTCGCGACGTCGGCGGCGCTCGTGGGGGTCGCCTTCCTGGCCGGCGCGACGGCGCTGCTCGTGGGCGCGGCCACCGGCCGCCGTGTGCTCGGCACCGCCGCAGGCGCCGGCATCGCGGTGCTCGGTTACGTCTTCAACGCGATCGCGAACCAGGTCTCGGATGCCGAGTGGTTGCGGGCGATCTCGCCCTACTCGTGGGCGTATCGCGAGCAGCCGCTGACGGAGGGGGCGGACTGGGGCGGCCTCACGCTGCTCTGGGGCCTCGCTCTCGTGTTCGTGATCGGCGCGACCCTCGTGCTGCGTCACCGCGACATCACCGGCTGAGGGGTGCGGAACGGGCGGGCGGAGGATCGGCTCCGCCCGCCCGTTCCGCGTCGATGTCGCCGACCGACCACCTGCTCGGTCGGCTCTCGTTCGGCAACGGCAGATCATCGGTAGACTGCACTGCCGGCTGGCCAGGTGTCAGCCGCGGCCGCCCGTCGGCCGTTGCGCAACGGGGCGTTCGCATCCGACTTCCGCTGTCGCTCACGCCGAGCCCCGTCCCGTGGAGACCATAGTGGCCATCCTCCAGCGCGCTGGCGCGCCCGACCGCTACCGGCCCGAGCCGTCGGTCCTCACCGCCCTGCGCACTCCGCGCATCCTCACGCGTGAGGTTCTGGCCGGCCTCGTCGTGGCACTGGCCCTCATCCCCGAGGCGATCTCGTTCTCGATCATCGCGGGCGTCGACCCGAGGCTCGGCCTCTTCTCGTCGTTCGTGATGGCCGTTTCGATCGCCTTCCTCGGCGGCCGTCCGGCGATGATCACCGCCGCGACCGGTGCCGTCGCCCTCGTCATCGCGCCCGTGGCGCGCGAGTACGGCATGGACTACTTCATCGCCACCGTCATCCTCGCCGGGCTGTTCCAGCTCGTGCTCGGCCTGCTCGGGGTCGCGAAGCTGATGCGCTTCATCCCGCGCAGCGTCATGGTCGGCTTCGTCAACGCACTCGCGATCCTCATCTTCTCCGCCCAGCTTCCGCATCTCATCGGCGTGCCGTGGCTCGTCTATCCGCTCGTCGCGGCCGGCATCCTGATCATGGTCGTGATGCCGCGGCTCACGAAGGTCGTGCCGGCGCCGCTCGTGGCCATCGTGCTCATCACCGCGACGGTGATCCTCACCGCCATCGACGTGCCGACCGTCGGCGACGAGGGCGAACTGCCCGAGAGCCTGCCAGAGCTGTTCATTCCGAATGTGCCGCTCACGTGGGAGACGTTCTCGATCATCGCCCCATTCGCCCTCGCCATGGCGCTCGTCGGGCTGCTCGAGTCCCTCATGACCGCCAAGCTCGTCGACGACATCACCGACAGCCACTCGCGCAAGACCCGCGAAGCGCTCGGTCAGGGCGCTGCGAACGTCCTTTCGGGCCTCTTCGGCGGCATGGGCGGCTGCGCCATGATCGGCCAGACCATGATCAACGTGAAGGCCTCGGGCGCTCGGACCCGCATCTCGACGTTCCTCGCCGGCATGTTCCTGCTCATCCTCGTCGTCATCCTCGGCGACGTGGTCGCGACCATCCCCATGGCCGCGCTCGTGGCCGTGATGATCATGGTGTCGGTGGCGACCTTCGACTGGCACTCCATCCGCTGGTCGACGCTGAAGCGGATGCCGAAATCGGAGACGACGGTCATGCTGGCGACCGTCGCGGTGGTCGTCGCCACGCACAATCTCGCGATCGGCGTCCTCGTCGGCGTGATCGTCGCGATGATCGCATTCGCTCGCCGGGTCGCGCACTTCGCCACCGTCGAGCGCAGGCTCCAGCTGGATGAACCCGTGCCGACCGCGTACTACACCGTCAACGGCGAGCTCTTCTTCGCCTCCAGCAACGACCTCACGACGCAGTTCGAGTACGTCGACGATCCCGGCCGGGTGGTCATCGACATGTCGGGCTCGCACATCTGGGACGCGTCGACCGTCGCCGCACTCGACGCGATCACGACCAAGTACGAGCGGCACGGCACGCCCGTCGAGATCGCCGGCCTGAACGCGTCGAGCACGAAGCTGCACGAACGGCTGGCCGGGAGACTCGGCGCGGGGCACTGACGCTGCCGCCGCCCCCCAGTTCGCGGGCGGCGACGCGGCGATCGCACAGGAGTACGGTGCCCAGCGGGCGATCACCCGAGTCGCCTGGACCCACCCGAAGCGGCCCACTGCGTCCCGCGATCGCCCTCCATCACAAGGAGGAGGTCACACGTGCTCGGGCCAGGACCTGCCCGACGCCGAGGAGAACCAGCCCGACATCCCCGACGACATCGTCACGGACGGGCATGTGCAGAGCTACGGCAGATGGGTGAGCCATGGGTTCGAGGAGTTCCTCTCGAGCCCGGGTGCGTCCTGCCGCGGCAACGTCGAGTTCGCGGAGTAGCCGAGCGGCGGCTCGGGGGTAGCGTGGCCACGTGACCCCCGAGACCGCTCGCGACTCCGCTGACGAGGCCCATCCCGCCACCGGCTCCGAGCCGACGCTCTCGCACGGCGTCGGTCCGTGGCCGGGTGGCGAGTCGGCATGGCCAGACGATCCCCGCTTCGACCCCGAGCTGCTCGCGAACGGCGACTCGCGCAACGTCGTCGATCGCTACCGGTACTGGCGCATGGACGCGATCGTCGCCGATCTCGACGAGCGTCGGCATCCGTTCCACGTCGCCATCGAGAACTGGCAGCACGACATGAACATCGGGTCCATCGTGCGCACGGCGAACGCCTTCGCCGCCGACACCGTGCACATCATCGGCCGGCGCCGGTGGAACAAGCGCGGTGCCATGGTCACCGACCGGTACCAGCACGTCATGTACCACCC
>JAPSJT010000305.1 GCA_031178045.1 Agromyces sp. | reverse complement strand
GCTGCCCGTCGACGAGCGCCATGCCGATCGCCGTCTCGCGCGCTCGCGGCACCACGCCGTCGCCGTCGATCACCCACCGGGAATCCTGGTAGCCGCGGTACATCTCGTCGAGCACCTGCAGCAGGTGACCGGGCGGCGAAGCGGATGCCGGCGCAGCGCCCGGTGCGTGCCAAAAGGTGCGCCCGTCGTGCCCGAACGAGTCGAGCCGATCGCCGAGGGCGGCGATGCCCCGGCGCACGTCGGTGAGCGTGAGCGTCGCCCAGTAGGCGAGGTCGCGCTCGGTGGCGGGGCCGTGCGAGGTGAAGTAGCGCAGGGCGATCTCGGCGAGCGCCGCATCGCGATCGAGGCGCCTGGGGGTGGTGACGCGGTCGGTGAACAACGCGTAGGTGTGCTCGCCGTCGCGCGGCACGCCGCTGCACACGAGGCACTGCAGCTCGAGGCTGCCGAGGAGGAGCCCGAGCGGCTGCCCGGTGAGCTCATCGCCGCGATCGGCGAGGGCCTCGGCGAGCTCGGCGCGGGTACGGTCGCGTCGCTCGCCGAGGATCGTCAGGATCGCGTCGGTGAGCGCCGGAATCCGATCGGCGATCGGCCGGAGCTGCTGCTCGAAGACGGGCATCACTCGAGCGGCGGTGAGCTCCTGCAGCCACTGGGCGTCGACGGCGGCGATGTAGTGCCACGTCGAACGCAGCACGTGGGTGCGCAGCACTCGGCCGCTCGAGAGTGCGCCGGCGAGGTCGTCGGGCCGTGGCCTCGACGTTCGCGTCGCGACGGCCCACGCCGACTGCGACGGGTTCTCGGCCTGCACGGCGAGGAGTGAGCGTACGACCTGCTGGGCGTCACCGAGGGGAGCGGCGAGCGATTGCGAGTGGAGTCTCCAACGGGCGATGACGCGGTCGCTGATCACTCCTGCAGCGTAGGGCCGATCAGCCCCGCGCGTCTTCCAGATGCGGTGCGCCGTGGTTCAGCACCTTCACGACGAGGTTGTGACGGCGAAGGATCCTGATCGTGCGGGCGACCTCGTCGGGCGTGCGGCCGAGGGCGCGTTCGCTCCCCACGACGAGTACGTCTCCCGCCCGCAGCGTCTCGAACAGCCGACCGAGCCGTTGCTCCCAGGTCTCGAGTGCCTCGGGCGCCGGGTACTTGAAGTCGAGGATGGCGACGCCGAAACGGGCGAGGTCGTTGCGCTGCTCGAGGATGGGCGGCATGTCGTCGCGGTTGACGACGAGTCCGACGAGCCGCGACCCCTCGGGGCGCGCCTTCCACCAGTCGCGATTGCGCTGCAGCTCCTCGAAGCACTCGGGGCATCCGATCGCCTGGTGTCCGGGTTCGTGCCGCACGTTCATCCCACCCTCCACGTCACCCGTCCATTCTCCACGCTGCGGCTCGGAGCGCCGAGCGTGGCGTCGACGCTCGTCATGAGGACGATCGTGGACGACCGTCCGCTGCCGATCCGACGTCGGGCGCGTGGCAGAGCCGGCGATGCACCCAGCCCGCAGCATCCGCCTGGGAGAGCTCGCCCGAACGGATCAGGCGCGCGAACTCGATCGCCTCCTCGCTCAATCGGCCGTCTGCGGAATCGGGTCCGTCGCGGAGCGCGATGACCGTGAGCCACCGTGTCAGCCGGCCGCCGATGCGCCCCGCGACCGCGACGGTGCCGGCGAAGTGCCGAGCCTGGCCGTCGCTCGCGTCGTCGACGCCGCGGCGGAATCCTCGGCCTCGCAGGCGGTTGCTGCCGCCGGACGCGGCATCGAGGAGCCAGAACGGGCCGCGCCGAACGCCGGCCGCCCATCCCACCTCCTT
>JAPSJT010000304.1 GCA_031178045.1 Agromyces sp. | reverse complement strand
CGCTCGTCGCCACGGCATCTGTCGCCGTCACCATGGCGCTCGCGCCGGGCCTTCGGCCGACCGTCGAATGTCGTCGGACCGGCTCCGCGTGCTGAGCGGCGACGGTGTGGAAAGCTGCTGCCATGGCTTCCCTGCAGTCGCTGAACGAATCCGATCGGCGCACGGTTGCCGCCTGGGCGGCCGACTGTGCTGAGCGCGTGCTGGCTGTCTTCGAAGCGGAGGCCCCGGCAGATGGGCGACCGCGCCTTCCCGATATGCCGGCGATACCGCGACGGACGACTCGGGGTCAGGCCGCGGGTGCCGCGTCGGGCAGGCGGCGTTCGACCCGCTCGGCGAGTCGTGCGAGCTCTGCCGTGACCGCCCCGGTGGCGCTCCGCGGGACGACGTGGTGCTTGCGCGGGATCTCGACGAGGCGGGCCGGGCCGCCGCTCGCAGCGACGAGGCGCCGGCACCAGTCGGCTCGGGCGATCGGATCCCGGCCGCCGCGGATTACGAGCACCTCGGCGGAGCAGTCGGCGATGCGCTCGAGCATCGGGTACGCCATCATGGCGCGGAGCTCCTGGAGATACCACCGGATGCCGCCCCTGATGTAATCCCGCAGCACGAGTGCGTTGACGGAAGGGGGTTCTCGCAGGCTGTCGCGGGCGAGGTCCGCCGCCTGCTGCCGCACCGTGCCGCGCGCCGGGTCGACGACCGGGCCGATCAGGGCGATTCCGAGCACCTCGCGCGGGCGGATGCGGGCGAGCTCGACCGCGACCTGGGTTCCCATCGAGTGCCCGGCGACGACCGCGGGCCATCCGTCGAGGAAGGCGATCGCCTCGGCGAGGTCCGTCGCGTACTCCTCGACGTTCATGCCGCGGGTCGGCGCGGGATTCGGTCCGAATCCGGCGAGGTCGAAGTTGAGCACCCTGCGTGCGGCGGGCAGCGCCGCCTGGACGCGACCGAACGAGCGGTGCGTCATCCCGATGCCGTGCACGAGCACCACCGTGGCACCGGTCGCATCCGACGGTCCGGACTCGTGCACCCGGTAGGTGCGTCCGCGCACGAGCACTTCTCTCGTCCGCGCTTCCTTCGACGGATGCATGTCGCAGACCGTACCCTGCCCGAGGGCCATCGGTCACCCCCTTGAACGTGCAGGAGGAGCGACTCACCCTCGGGTGCGCAATCCCCTCCACGGTATGCGGTTCGCGGGTCTAGCGTGAGGTCGAGGTCGCCGGCGCCCTCCCCTCGGAGTGCGCGACGCGACGACCCGTGCGTGATGGAGGAGTCTGTCGATGAAGAAGAGCCGCGGCATCCGTACGGCCGCCCTGATCGCGATCAGCTCGATGTTGTCGATCGCCGCTCCCGTGAATGCGGCCACGGCAGACACCGGCGGCTCGGTCGGCAGGGCGGGGGCCGTTACGGCCGCGCCCGACGAGGGACGCGGCGCTAACCCGGGCCACTACACCAACCCGCTCGAGCCGGTCGTGCCCGGCGACGGGGCGGTCGAGAGCTGCGCCGACCCCGCCGTGCTGCACGGACAACGCCCGGGCGACACGACCTGGTACCTCTACTGCACGACGGATCCGCTCAACGACGAGGACGTCGATGCGAACGGCGACCCGGTGTTCCGCCGGGTTCCCATCATGACCTCGCAGAACCTCGTCGACTGGACGTACGTGGGCGAGGCGTTCACCGCAGCACCGAGTTGGGCTGAACCCGACTCGGCACTCTGGGCCCCGGATGTCGTGTACTCGAGCACGTTCGACCAGTACTACCTCTTCGTGGTCGTGACGAACACGGCGAGCGAGGTGAGCGGGGT
>JAPSJT010000113.1 GCA_031178045.1 Agromyces sp. | reverse complement strand
GAGAAGAGCTCGGTCGACCCGTCGGGCGTGCCGAGGGTGAAGAGCGAGAACGAGGCATCCGCTCCGCAGACCGTCTCGTAGGTCGCCTCGGCGGCGGCCATCTTCATGGGCTGGGTGGCGACCATCGCGAGGCTGAGCTGATCGCCGAAGAGGGTCGTGAGGGCGCCCGCGCCGACCATCACCCACAGGCCGAACTTCAGGGCCGGCCGCATCGTGTCGAGGTGCTGATTGCGCGAGAGATGCCAGGCGGCCGCGCTGATCACGAGTCCCGCCGCCACCATGAAGCTCGCGGCGATCGTGTGCGGGAACGCGGCGACCGCGACGGGGTTCGTGAGCAGGGCCCACACGTCGACGAGTTCGGCCCGCCCCTTCTCGGCGTTGATCTCGTACCCCACGGGGTTCTGCATGAAGGCGTTGGCCGCGATGATGAAGTAGGCGGAGCAGATCGAGCCGATCGCCGTCGCCCAGATCGTCGCGAGATGCAGCCCGCGCGGAAGCTTGTCCCAGCCGAAGATCCAGAGCCCGATGAACGTGGCCTCGAAGAAGAACGCGAGCAGGCCCTCCATCGCGAGCGGCGCGCCGAACACGTCGCCCACGAAGCGCGAGTACTCCGACCAGTTCATGCCGAACTGGAACTCCTGCACGATGCCGGTCACGACGCCCATCGCGAAGTTGATGAGGAAGATCCCGCCGAAGAACCGCGTGATCCGCAGGTACTCCGGCTTGCCGGTGCGATACCAGGCCGTCTGGAACACCGCCGCGGTCGTGGCGAGGCCGATCGTGAGCGGGACGAAGAGGAAGTGGTAGACCGTCGTGAGGCCGAACTGCCACCTCGCAAGCAGCAGCGGGTCGAGCAGGTCGTTCACGGATGCCCCTTTCACGCGTGGCTCGAGCGCCGTCGGCTTTTCTACACGACGTAGAACGTCTTCTACACAGTGTAGAACAGGCGGGGCTTTCGCGGTACTCTGGTCGTATGGCGAACCTCGGTGAACTGGAGCGCTCCGTGATGGAGCAGCTGTGGGCGACCGACGCGGCACTCACCGCGAACGAGTTGCGCGACGCGCTGGCGCTGCGCGACTCGGCTGAGCGGGCCGTCGCGACGACCACCGTGCTCACCGTGCTCTCGCGCCTCGAGCGCAAGGGCTTCGTCTCGCGCTCTCGCGACGTGCGCCCGCACCGGTACCGCGCGCTGCTCAGCCGCGAAGAGCACACCGCCGAACTGATGCACGAGGTGCTCGATCGCGCGAGCGACCGCGACGCGGCACTTGCGCGCTTCGTCGGCACCGCGTCGGCGGGCGAGGCGGCGACGCTGCGCCGCCTCCTCGACGAGATCACGCGCGGCTGACGTGCTTCCGCTCGCGGCGGTGCTGGGCGCCCTCGCGCTCGCACTCGCCTGGCCGGTGCCCGTGCTGCTGTCGCGTGCGGCATGGCCGGCGCACGCGCCCGCCGCCGCCCTCGCCCTGTGGCAGGCGATCGCCCTCGCCGGCGGACTCTCGATGATCGGATGCCTCCTCGCCCTCGGTGCGGCCCCCGCCGGCAGCCTCCCCGCCGCCGTCGCCCAACTGCTTCCCGCCGCGTTCACCGGGCCGATCCCCGCGACGTACGGCGTCGTGCACCTCGCTTCACTCACGCTCGCGGTGGCGGTGACCGTGCTGCTCATGCTGAACCTCGCGCTGACCGGCGTCCGCGCCGAACGCGAGCGTCGCCGCCAGCACCAGCTCGTCGACCTCTTGAGCGAACCGCTTCCCGGAGACCCCCGAACCCGGGTGCTCGCGCATCCCGTGCCGCTCGCGTACTGCATCCCCGGCATCCGCACCGCGACCGTGCTGACCGACGGACTCGTCCGAGCGCTCGAGCCCGACGAGCTCCACGCCGTCATCGCGCACGAGCGGACGCACCTCGATCAGCTCCACCAGCTCGTCCGGCTCGCCTTCCGCGCGTGGCACAGTGCCATCCCCTGGTTTCCCATCGCGAACCGCGCGGAGCGTGCGGTCATCACGCTCACCGAGATGCTCGCCGACGACGGGGCGCGCCGTGCGGTCGGCGCTTCGGCGCTCGCCCGCGCCCTCGAGCGGGTCGGCGACGCGGGCGAATCCGGGGCGTACCCCGATCTGGCCGCGTCCGCCGGCTCGGACGCCGCGATGCTCGTCGCCAGGCTGAGCCGGCTCGGCACGAGCCGACCGGTCGGCGCGGTGCTTCCCGCGCCGGCGCGCATCGCCGTGCTCGCGGCATCCGTCGCGCTCGTCGCCGTGCCGCTCATCGGGTACGCGGTCATGCTCGGCGTCGTGCCGTTCGGCGCCGTGATCCCCTAGGGGGACACTCGGAATACACCCCGAGAGCGACGCCATCGACGCGGCCCGTGGCTACGCTCGGAGTGTGAACGAGCTGCTCGACTGGATCCTCGACACCGTGCAGGCCGTCGATCCCATCGCCCGCACGTTGCTCGCGGGGCTCGCGATCATGCTCGAGACCTCGGTGCTCATCGGCCTCATCGTGCCCGGCGACACGGTCGTGCTCGTCGCGTCCACCGCCGTCGACGGCATCGTCGAATACTTCGCGCTCGCGCTCACCGTCATCGTCGGCGCCCTCATCGGCGAGAGCATCGGTTTCGCCCTCGGCCGCTGGTTCGGCCCTCACATCCAGCATTCCCGCGTCGGGCGGCGGATCGGCGAGCAGAACTGGATCCGTGCCCAGCGTTATCTCGACCGCCGCGGGGGCCCCGCGATCTTCATCTCGAGATTCCTTCCCGTGCTGCACTCGCTCATCCCGCTCACGGTCGGCATGAGCACCATGCGCTACCGGCGCTTCATCGCCTGGACCGTCCCGGCGTGCGTCATCTGGGCGTTCGCGTACGTCACCGTGGGATCAGCCGCCGCAGGCGGGTATCGCGAGTTGAGCCGCGAGCTCCACTGGGCGGGATACCTCTTCGTCGGCGTCATCGTCGTCTTCCTCGTACTCGTCTGGGGAACGAAGAAGCTCATCGTTCGCGCCGAAGCGCGTCATCTCGGCGAGATCGACGCCGATGACCCGGATGCCGATGCGAGTGCCGTGGAACGGTCGCCGTCCGGTCCTGCAGTGGTCGCGCTCGACGCGCCGAGCGACGCGAAGGGGCCGGGCGCCGAAGCACCCGACCCCTCCGATCCCGATCTCGACCGCTAGAACAGCGCCTTCTCGGCGAGCCAATCGCTCGCGATCTGGTCTGCCGACTGCTGCTCGTTGACGCTCAGCGAATTGAGCGAGACGAGGTCTTCGGCGGTCAGCGCCGCGCTGACGGTGTTGATGATCTCGGCGATCTCATCGGTCACCTTCTCGCTCACGACCGGAACGACGTTCGACGCGAGGAAGAGGCCCTCGGGGTCCTCGAGCGTGACGAGGTCGTTCGCCTCGATGTTCGGGTCGGCGCTGTAGATGTTCACGAGCTGCACCTGATCGTCGACGAGCGCTTTCAGGGTCAGCGGCCCGCCGCTGTCTTCGATTGGGGTGAAGGCCACGTCGACGCCGTAGACCTCCTTCAGGCCGGCGGGACCGTACGGACGCGTCGCGAGCTCGGAGTTGCCGCCGAGCGTGAGGGGCGACGAGACGTCCTTCAGGTCGGCGAGGCTCGTCACGCCGTTCTCATCGGAGAACGCCCGGGTCACGTTGTACGAGTCCTGGTCGGTCGCCGGCGACTGCTCGAGAACGCGAAGACCCTGGGGCAGCGCCGTCTCGAGCTCGGCGTAGACGTCATCGCTCGTCGTGGCCGTCGTGTCGGGCACGTAGTACTGGAGCAGGTTGCCCGTGTACTCGGGGAACACGTCGATCTCGCCGGCCTCGATCTCGGGGATGTACACCTCGCGCTGGCCGATGCGGAAGTCGCGCTCGACGGTGTGGCCGTTCTCCTCCAGCGCCTGGGCGTACAGCTCGGCGATGATCTCGTTCGAGTAGTAGTCCTGCGAGCCGATCACGATGGTCTCGGAGGTCTCGCCGCCGCTCCCACCCGACCCGGTGTCGAGCGGATCACCGGACGCGCACCCTGCCAGGGCCACTGTCGCCCCGACCGCGACCGCTGCGAGAGCAACGAGCCGGCCTCTTCCTGCTGTGGTCATTTGTGATTCCCTTCGGTGATGGGTTCCCCCACGGCCGCTCGAGACCGGACCGGCCCCGCTCGGAGTCCTCCGGTTCGGGTGGCCTGCACTCCTGCCGGCACCACGAGCCGCTGGGCGATCGCGAATCCGCCGTCGACGACGAGCGCGAGTGCGATCACCAGGAGTGAACCACCGAGCATCTCGGCGTAATCCCGGGTCTTCAGACCTTCGAAGATGAACCGGCCCAGTCCGTCGTCGGCGATGTAGGCCGCGAGCGTCGCCGTGGCGATGATCTGCAGCGTCGCTGAACGGATGCCGCCCACGATGATCGGCATGCCGAGGGGCGTCTCGACCTTGCCGACGATCTGCGATTCCCGCATGCCCATCGCGCGTGCGGCGTCGATCGTGCGGCGATCGACCGACTCGAAGCCGGCGTATGCGCCCGCGAGCAGCGGTGGGATCGCGAGGATCACGAGCGCGATGATCGGCGCGGTGAGACCGATGCCGACCCAGATGCCGAAGAGCGTCAGCACCCCGAGCGTCGGCAGCGCGCGCAGCCCGCCCGACACCATGACGGCGACTTCGCGGCCACGCCCGGTGTGACCGATGATCGCGCCCAGGGGCAGGGCGATGGCGCAGGCGATGAGCAGCACCACGGCGGAGACCCACACATGCTCCCAGATGCGCTGCGGAATGCTCCCCGCGCCGCTCCAGTGCGCGGGATCCGCGATCCAGGCGACCGCCTCGAGCAGGAGGTTCATGCGGGGTCCGCCTCGGTCACCGGCTCGGCCGAGTTCGCGCGGGCCCTTCCGGTTCGCTGACGAGACCACGGCATGAGCAGTCGTCCGGCGAACACCGCGATCCAATCGAGCACGAGCGCGAGGAGGATCGTCGCGACGATTCCGACGATGATCTCGACCTGGATGCCGCGCTGGAAGCCGTCGGTGAAGAGGCTGCCGAGGCTCTGCACGCCGATGACGGCACCCACCGTCGCGAGGCTGACGGTGCTCACGATGACGACGCGGAGCCCGGAGAGCAGCACGGGGCCGGCGAGCGGCAGCTCGACCCCCCAGAACCGGCCCGACGCCGCGAACCCCATCGCGGTGGCGGACTGGCGCACGTCGGCCTCGACGGAATCGAAGGCATCGGCAGCGGTGCGGACGATGACGGCGATGCCGTAGAGGGTGAGCGCGATCACGAGGTTCACGGGCGAACGCAGTCCGAAGCCGGTGAGCGCCGGCAGCGCGATGAAGAGCGCGAGCGACGGAATGGCGTAGAGCAGCGCGCAGATCGAGAGGAGCACGCCTCGCGACCAGCGGTAGCGGTGCGCGAGCCAGCCGAGCGGAACGGAGACCACGAAGCTCAGTATGATCGCGGGCACCGACAATGCGAGGTGCACGAGCATGAGCTCGCCGACCCGGTCGAGGTTCGACCAGAGCCAGTTCACGAGGCGAGGATCCCGGCCGGCCGGCCGTCGGCATCGACGACGATCTTCCGGCCGCCGACCTCGGTGACGTGCAGCGCTCGCTTGCCGCGATCGGCTCCCACGAAGTCGGCGACGAAGTCGTCGGCTGGATTCGCGAGGATCTCCACGGGCGACGCCGCTTGGGAGATCTTGCCGCCCTGCTGCATGATGACGACCTGGTCGCCGAGCAGGAAGGCCTCGTCGATGTCGTGCGTGACGAAGACGACGGTCTTGCCGAGCTCTCCCTGGAGCCGCAGCAGCTCCTGCTGCAGCTCGGAACGCACGATGGGATCCACCGCACCGAACGGCTCGTCCATGAGGAGGATGTTCGGATCGACCGCGAGCCCTCTCGCGACGCCCACACGCTGCTGCTGGCCGCCGGAGAGCTGGCTCGGGTACCGGTCGGCAAGCGAGCGATCGAGCCCGACCGTGTCGAGCAGCTCGAGGGCACGCGCGTAGGCCTCGCGCTTCCCCGTACCGCGCAGGAGCGGCACCGTCGCGACGTTGTCGATGACCTTCCGGTGCGGCAGGAGTCCCGAGTTCTGCATGACGTAGCCGATGCTGCGCCGGAGGGCCACGGGTTCGCGAGTCGCGACATCGGTGCCGTCGATGAGCACTCGACCCTCGGTCGGATCCACCATGCGGTTGATCATGCGCAGCAGCGTCGTCTTGCCGGATCCCGACGAGCCGACGAGCACCGTCGTCTTGCGGGGCGGGATGACGATGTCGACACCCTCGACCGCCACCGTGCCGTCAGGGAACTGCTTGGTGACGCCTCGGAACTCGATCACTGGTGCCCCATTCCCGGGCGCAGTCGACCGTACGGACGCCCGCCTTCCAGCCAAACATCAATCGACGCGTGAGGCAACGCGAAGTCGTATCGCGTCGCCGAGCGCAGGCGTCCAACCGTTGGCGCCGGTCGCCTGCTCCCTGCCGAAGTGTTCGGCGAGGTAGTCGTGCACGATGCGCTTCGCCTCGGCGAGGTAACGCTCGTCGCCGTCGGCGTCGCGCTCGAACGCCCTGCTGATGAGCGCGTCGCCGAGTTCGATCGCGATGCCGAGGCGGAAATGCAGCTCGGCGTCGTCGGCCTGGAGCTCGAACTCGGCCTCGATGAGCTTGGCGATGCGCAGGGCGAACTCGGGCTCGGGGCTGTCGTCGGCGGTCTCCCGGCGACCGGAGTGCACGACGCTGAAGCCCGGCTCGTCGCGGTAGAGCGCTTCGCACGCGTCGAGCGTGACCTCGACGACGTCCCACCAGGTCTCGAGCTCGGCTCGTTCGAGGTCCTCGGCGACCCGCTCGCGGAATCGACGGATCGAGCGCTCCCGCAGGGCATGCAGCACGGCGACGCGGTCGGGGAAGTACCGGTACACGGTGCCGATCGATGCGCCGGCGCGCTCGGCGACCATCTGGGTCGTCAGGCGCTCGAATCCCGTCTCGTCGACGATCTCGGCCGCGGCATCGAGCAGCGCGTCGAGTCGCTGCGTGCTCCGACGCTGCGTCGGCTCCGTGCGGATCACGCGCGTGCGGCTCGGATCGGCCCCAAGGATCAGGTCGACATTCGGCACGGAACCTCCCTCTTTCGCGGGACCACTCTACCGGGCCGGTGCCCGTCGCCCGCACCATGCGGCGGGTCGTCGCGTTTCGTGACGAGGCGGCGGCGCATGACAGACTGGGTGGATGCCGGTGAGCTCCCCCACCCCGGCCGGATCTCGAGAGCGGCAGGTCCGGCACCGTGCCGCGCGTCTCGAGGACTGGATCCACGACGTGCGGGAACGCTGGGCGCGACGCCGCGGCCATGTGCCGACCGTGGTCCCGTATACGGGCTACGGCTCGACCGAGTGGGCGCGGGTGCTCTGCCGGGTGCTGCTGAGCAAGCCGATCCCCGCAGACGAGCCCTCGAAGCGTCGTCGGCGTCGGCGTGAGCAGGGCATCCGCGGATGGCGCAGCTTCACGAGCGTTCCCGTCGGCCACGTTCCCGTCGTGATCGAAGTCGGGGGCGAGCGGATCGAGGTGCTCGCCGACCGCGGCGGCGTCGTCGACACGAAGATCCCCGTCGCACTCCCCCCGGGCTGGAATCGCGTCACGTTGCGCACCGAGGGCTCCGAGGCCGTCGAGGCGCCGATCTGGATCGTCGGCCCCGATGTGCACTTCGGCGTCCTCTCCGATGTCGACGACACCGTCATGGTCACGGCCCTCCCTCGGCCGTTCGTCGCGTTCTGGAACACCTTCGTCCTCGACGAGCACGCACGCATCCCGACCCCTGGCATGGCCGTGCTCTACGAACGACTCGTGCGCGCACACCCGGGTTCGCCCGTGGTCTACCTCTCGACGGGCGCGTGGAACGTCGCACCGACGCTCACGCGATTCCTCTCCCGCAACCTGTACCCGGCCGGTCCCCTGCTCCTCACCGACTGGGGGCCGACGCACGACCGCTGGTTCCGCAGCGGTCGCGCGCACAAGGAGGACAATCTGCGTCGACTCGCCGAGGAGTTCCCGCACGTGCGTTGGCTGCTCATCGGCGACGACGGGCAGCACGACGAGGAGCTGTACGCGCGATTCGCGGCGGAGCATCCCGAGCGCGTCGCGGCCGTCGCGATCCGGCGCCTCTCGACGGGTGAAGCGGTGCTCGC
>JAPSJT010000011.1:22603-33546 GCA_031178045.1 Agromyces sp. | reverse complement strand
CCCGATGACGCTCACCCCCACTCGCACGCTGCTCGAGGAGGCCCGCTCCGCCGGCCGCGGCCTCGGCGCCTTCAACGTCGTGCACCTCGAGACCGCCGAAGCGCTCGTCGGCGCCGCCGAGGACGCCGGCCTCCCGGTCGTGCTGCAGCTCTCCGAGAACTGCGTGAGCTACCACGGCGCCTTCGATCCCATCGCGCTCGGCACCCTCGCCGTCGCCGATGCGTCGACGGCCCGCGTCGCCGTGCACCTCGACCACGCCGAGAATCCAGAACTCGCCCTCCGCGCGATCGACCGCGGCTTCGGCTCGGTCATGTACGACGGGGCGAAGCTCGACTTCGTCGAGAACGTGGCCACGACCCGGCGGGTCGTCGAGGCGGCGGATGCCGCGGGCGTGCTCGTCGAGGCCGAGCTCGGCGAGATCGGCGGCAAGGACGGCGCGCATGCGCCCGGTGTGCGCACCGATCCCGACGAGGCGTCCCGCTTCGTGGCGGAGACGGGTGTCGGCGCCCTCGCCGTCGCCGTCGGTTCCTCGCACGCGATGACCGAGCGGGTCGCCGCGATCGACCTCGAGCTCATCGCCCGGCTCGCGGCGGCCGTGCCGGTTCCCCTCGTGCTGCACGGCTCCTCGGGCGTGCCCGATGCGACGATCGTGCGCGGCATCCGCGCGGGCCTCACGAAGATCAACGTGTCGACGCACCTGAACGCGGCCTTCACGGCCGCCGTGCGAGAGCACCTGACCGAGCATCCGACGGTCGTCGATTCGCGCCGCTACGTGGCCGCCGGCCGCGCGGCGGTGCGCGCGGAGGCCGCCCGCCTGCTCGCCTCGTTCGCGGCCGCCACGTCGGAACCCACCCCGGAGGAGCACCCATGAATCGCGCCGAACGCCTGAGCGCCGTGCTCGACCTGCTCGCCGAGAGCGGCCAGATCGAGGTCGACCAGATCGTCGAGCGGCTGGATGTCTCGCACGCGACGGCCCGGCGCGACCTCGACGCGCTCGCGCAGCAGCAGCTGCTCACCCGCACGCGCGGCGGCGCGGTCGCCCACTCGGTCGCCTACGACCTGCCGATCCGGTACAAGAACCAGCAGAACCCGGCGGCGAAGGCGGCGATCGCCCAGGCGGCGAGCGCCCTCGTGCCGCGCGGCGCGGTCATCGGACTCTGCGGTGGCACGACCGCCACGGCCATCGCCGACGCGCTCATGTCGCGCGCCGACATCATGGAGCCCTCCCCCGAGCCGAGCCTCACGGTGGTGACCAACGCGATCAACATCGCGATGCAGCTCGCGATGCGACCCCAGATCAAGACGGTCGTCACGGGCGGGGTCGTGCACGCCCGCTCGTACGAGCTCGTCGGCGCCTACGCCGACACGGTGCTCGGCAACATCACGCTCGACCTCGCCTTCATCGGGGTCAACGGGCTCGACCCCGTCGTCGGTCCGACGTCCCACGACGAGCGGGAAGCCGCGGTCAACGCGCTCATGGCGTCGCGGGCCACGCAGGCGGTGCTCGTCGCCGACTCCTCGAAGCTCGACAAGCGCGCCTTCGCGGCGATCGGTCACCGGCGCCTGTTCTCGACGGTCATCACGGATGCCGCGGCCTCGACCGAGCAGCGGCAACGCCTCACCGACGGCGGCTACGACGTTATCGTTGCGTAGGTGAGCACCCGAACGACGGTCATCCACTCCGCGCGACTCGTGAGCGGTCATGACACGGTCACCGACGCCTGGGTCCGGTTCGAGGGCGACCGTGTGGCAGCGCGCGGCATCGGCGACGGCTGGCGGGCCGGGGCGGATGCCGCCACGACGGTCACGGATGCCGCAGGGCGGGCGCTCGTGCCGGGGTTCATCGACCTGCACTGCCACGGCGGCGGCGGCGCCTCCGTCGACGACGGGGCGGACGCCATCGAGACGGCACTCGCGCTGCACACGGCCCACGGCACGACGCGTTCGGTGCTCTCGCTCGTCACGGCACCCGTCGATGTGCTCGCGACACGGCTCGAGGTGATCGCCCGCGCGGCGGCATCCGACCCGCGCGTGCTCGGCGCTCATCTCGAAGGGCCGTTCCTCGATCACGAGTTCCGCGGCGCGCACGATCCCGCCCTCCTCCGCACGGCCGACGCCGACGCGGTCGAGCGACTCCTCGAGGCGTCGGGCGGCTTCCTGCGCCAGATCACGATCGCGCCGGAGCACCGCGGCGCCGGCGAGGCGATCACCCGCTTCGTCGAGGCGGGGGTCGCAGTGGCGGTCGGCCACACCGGAGCCGACTTCACGACGACGCTCGCCGCCTTCGACGCGGGCGCGACGATCCTCACGCACGCGTTCAACGGCATGCGCGGCATCCATCACCGAGCCCCGGGTCCGGTCGTCGCGGCGATGCACGCCGACCGGGTGACGCTCGAGATCATCAACGACGGCGTGCACGTGCACCCCGACGTCGTGCGCCTCGCGTTCTCTGGTGCGCCGGGTCGCGTCGCGCTCGTCACCGACGCGATGGCGGCGGCCGGCGCGTCCGACGGGCGCTATGTGCTCGGCTCGCTCGACGTCGTCGTCGAGGGCGGGGTCGCCCGGCTCACCGAGGGCGGATCGATCGCCGGGTCGACGCTCACGCAGGACGAGGCGCTCCGCCGAGCGGTCGTCGACAGCGGCATCCCGTTCGAGGAGGCGGTCGGCGCCGTCACGGTGGCCCCCGCGGCCGCCATCGGGCGCGGCGGCGATCTCGGCAGGCTCGATCCCGGGTTCGCGGCCGACGCCGTGCTGCTCGCCGACGACCTCTCGGTCGACGCGGTGTGGGTCGGCGGGGCCCGCGCGGCCTGAGGCATCCGTCGCCTCTCGCCCGAGCGGGGTCCGGAGGCGTGTTCCCCATCGCCTCCGAACCCCCGCCCGGTCGACGTGCCGCATCGTCCCCCGATGCGACACCTCTCGCCGGCTTCGGGTCTGCCGACTCCGACGTTGCAGGTTCGGGTCTCCGCAACGGCGGTTCGAAGCGCCCCGTGCAGGGCCCTTCACCCGAAGAGACGGCGGCGGTGCAGATCCATGACGCGGGTTCGCGAGAAATCTGCTGGAATGGCAGCGAACCTGATGGCGTCATGATCGGCCTCCGGCTGCGTCTCTTCCATGAACACCATCAACAGGACCCCGGAGGCGACGTGCCAGCCCTGCGCAGCGAGCTGTCGGACGGCGCGCTCATCGAACGCACCCGCGGCGGTGACCGTGCCGCCTTCGGCGAGCTCTGGCAGCGGCACGCCGCATCCGCCCGCACGGTGGCCCGCTCGTACAGCTCGCTCGACCCCGACGACCTCGTGGCCGAGTCGTTCACCAAGATCTACGACGCGATCCTCGCGGGCGGCGGCCCGACCGCCGCCTTCCGTCCGTACCTCTTCACGACCCTGCGGAACACCGCCGCGAGCTGGGGCCGCGCACGGCGAGAGACGAACCTCGAGACGCTCGAGTCCTTCGAGGACCCCTCGACGAGCGAGTCCGCGACGCTCGAGGCGCTCGACCGCTCGACGACCGCGCAGGCGTTCCGCTCCCTTCCCACTCGGTGGCAGGAAGTGCTCTGGTACTCCGAGGTCGAGGGGATGCCGCCCGCGCGTATCGCACCACTGGTCGGCATGTCGGCGAACGCGACGGCCGCACTCGCGTACCGGGCGCGTGAAGGCCTGCGCCAGGCGTGGATCCAGGCGCACCTGCGGAACCCCGACAACGAACCCGAGTGCCGGTGGACGATCGAACGACTCGGCGCCTACACGCGTGGAAAGCTCCGCACTCGCGAGACCAGCCGCCTGGAGCAGCACCTCGACGGTTGCGCCAAGTGCACGATCGTCGCCGCCGAGGCGCGCGAGGTCGGCTCACGCCTCGCGCTCGTGCTGCTGCCGCTCGCCGCGGGCATCAGCGGCGCGACCGCGTACTCGGGCTGGCTGTCGCACGGCGCGCCCGCGGCGGATGTCGCGCTCGGCGCCGCCGGCGTGCCGGCGTGGGCCGGTGGTTCGAGCGCCGGGTCCTCCGGTACGAGCGGGAGCTCCGGCGGATCGGCATCGTCAGGCGGAGCCGGCGGGGCGGGCGGCGGCGCGAGCGCCGGTGCCGGTGCCGGTGCCGCAGCCGGCACGGGCGCTGGACTCGGCGCCGCGGGCATCGCCGTCGCGGCGACCGTCGGCGGGCTCCTCCTCGTGGCCGCGGCCGTCGCGGCCGCCATCGTCGTCCCGGCACTCACCGCGTCGGTCGAGACGTCCCCGCCCGCGGCGGCGATCGGCGAGGCACCCGTCGACGCGGATGCCGCCGTCGAGGCGCCCGCGGTGACCCCGGTGCTTCCCGAGGCCGTGCCGCCCGCCCCCGTCATCCCGCCGCCGCCTGCCGAGGCCCCGGTTCCCGAGGTGGACGTGCCGGTCGAGGCGCCGGTCGTCGCCCCCGAGCCCCAGCCGGCTCCGCCTCCCGTGGTCGACCCCGCACCCGAACCCGAGCCCGAGCCCGAGCCGGAGCCCCTTCCCGATCCGGTGACCTTCACCGCCGACAGCGCCGGCGGACTCGTCGATCCCGTGTTCACGGGCGTCGCCGAGCCGGGCGCCGTCGTCGTCGTCACCGGCTCGGACGGGCGCTCCTGGCCGGCGATCGCCGACGCCACCGGCGCGTGGTCGGTGCTCGCGACCGGTTCGCCGGCCGGTGCGACCACCTACACCGCGATGCAGCAGGATGCCGCCGGCAACGTCTCGCCGGTGAGCACACCGGTCGTCGTCGAGCTCGTGCCCCCGACGCTCGAGGTCGGTACGTTCGGCGGATTCGTCACATTGGGCGCATTCGGCGGGAAGCCGGGCGCGATCGTCGACGTGCTGCTCCGGAATGCCGTCGTCGGCCCGCTGACGCTCGAGGAGGGCAGCACCTGCCGATGGCTCGGGTTCCTCGCATCGCCGGGCGAGGTCGGCGTCCGTTACCGGATCGGTGAGCGCACAGGCCCGGTGGCCGCGGCGACCGAGGATCCCTCGGCCGAGCTGAACTGCCCGGCCTGAGACGCCCGCCGACCGTCGCGCACCGCGCCGCGCCGTCGACCGTCGCGCACCGCGTCGCGAAGCAGCGCGACGCTGAGCGCCGCGAGCACCGCCGCGTAGACGAACGGCAGGCTCTGCACGCCGATCCACTCGAACAGCACGGCTCCGAGCAACGCTCCACCGCCGATGCCGACGTTGAAGGCGGTCGTGTAGAGCGCGCTCGCCGCGTCGCGCTGGTGCGCCGGGGCGGCGTGCAGCAGGCGAGTCTGCAGCAGCGGCGGCACGGCGCCGAACGCGACGCCCCAGACGGCGAGCGCGACGATCGACGCCCAGACACCGGGCGCGATGCCGAGCACGACGAGCGCCGCCGCCGCGACGGCCATCGCTGCCACCATGGCCCGGATGGGCCTCGCAGCGAGCGGTGATCCGGCGACGACGAGCCCGGCGGCGCCCGCGAGCCCGTAGACGAGGAGCAGCGGGCCGACCGCGCTCCCGTCGAGTCCGATGACCTCGGTGATGAGGGGCGCGACGTACGTGAAGACGGCGTACTGGCCGAGCATCGTGAGGGCGGTGACAGCGCAGACGAGCAGCACCGGCCCGAGCGCGGCATCCCCGCGTCGGATCCGCGACGCCGTCGTCGCCCCGTCGGCCGCCGGCACCCTGGGCAGGAACCGCCACACGGCGAGCGCACCGAGCAGCGTGAGCCCCGCCACGATCGCGAACACGGGCCGCCAGCCGATGAGCTGTCCGAGCACGGTCGTGGCCGGCACCCCCGCGACGAGGGCGAGCGTCCCGCCGCCGAGCGCGACCGACACGGCCCGCCCGATCTGGAGGTCGGGCACGAGACGGGCGGCGTAGGCCGCGACGATCGCCCAGAACAGTCCGTGTGCGAGGCCGCCGACGACGCGCACCGCGACGAGCATCCAGTACTCGGGCACGATCGCCGAGGCGAGCGTCGACAGCCCGAGCACCGCGATCACGCCGACGAGCAGGCCGTGCCGCGGCATCCGACTCGTGAGGGCCGTGAGCGGAGTCGAGGTGACGACGACGGTGAAGGCGAAGACCGAGACGAGCAGGCCGATGAACGGCTCGGCGACGCCGAGGCCGGCGCTCATCTCGGGCAGCAGCCCCGTCGGCAGCATCTCGATGGTGATGGACAGGAAGACCGCGGCGGCCAGCATGAGGAGGCCGGGCCAGGGCAGTCGGGGTGCGCGCACGCGCGCGGATTCGGTGACGGACATTGCGGATGTCTCTCCGACGGCGTTCCCCGCGCGGGTGCGTTCACCGCACGGGTCGACTACGCGCTCGTGTGCGCGCCCAGGGCCGCACGGGAACCGGCGACCACGACCAGTGTACCGGACGCACTAATCTGGGCGGATGACCACCGACGCCCCAACCCACCTGTACCACTGGGTCGTGACGCTCGCGTGCACCGACGGGCCCGGCATCGTGCACGCCGTGAGCGGCGCGATCGTCGCCGCCCGCGGCAACATCACCGAGAGCCAGCAGTTCGCGAGCCTCGACACCGGCCGCTTCTTCATGCGGGTCCAGGTCGAGTCGCCGGCCGACCGTGCCGAGTTCGAGGCGGCCCTCGCACCGGTGGTCGCGAAGTGGGACATGACGTGGCACCTCGACGAAGTCGGTCGTCCGGTTCGTACGCTCGTGCTCGCCTCGACGGCGGGGCACTGCGTCAACGACCTGCTCTTCCGACAGCGAGCCGGGCAGCTGCCGATCGAGATCCCGCTCGTGCTCTCGAACCACGGCACACTGCGCGACCTCGTCGACTTCTACGGCGTCCCGTTCGAGTCGACGGCGGTGACGGATGCCGCGTCGAAGGCCGAGTTCGAACGACGCGTGCTCGCCGCGGTGGACGAGCACGACATCGAACTCGTGGTGCTCGCCCGCTACATGCAGATCCTCACCCCCGAGCTCTGCGAGGCGCTCGCGGGCCGCTGCATCAACATCCACCACTCGTTCCTGCCGGGCTTCAAGGGCGCCAACCCCTACCGCCAGGCGCACGCCCGCGGAGTGAAGCTCATCGGCGCGACCGCGCACTTCGTGACGAGCGACCTCGACGAGGGTCCGATCATCGAGCAGAACGTCGTGCGCGTCGATCATTCGCGCGCGGTCGCCGAGCTCGTGGCGATCGGACAGGACGAGGAGAGCCGTACGCTCTCGCAGGCCGTGAAGTGGTTCGCCGAGCGCCGAGTGCTGCTCGACGGGGCGCGCACGATCATCTTCCGGTGAGCGCCCCGACCCGAGGCATCCGCCGCATCCGTTCGGCGAACTAGGCTGGAACGCTGTGAGCGACGCCGTGCCGAACGAATCCCAGCCGAAGATCGGACCCAACGAGGTCCTCCGCTTCCTGCTCGAGTTGTTCGCCTTCGTGAGCCTCGGCATCTGGGGCTTCCTCGCGTTCCCGCTGCCCTGGCCCGGCGTGCTCGTCGGCATCGGCGCACCGGTGCTCGCGATCCTGCTCTGGGCGCTCTTCGTGTCGCCGAAGGCGGTCTTCCGCATCGACCCGTTCGGTCAGGCCCTCGTCGAGATCGCCGTGTTCTCGGCCGCGGCGCTCGGCTGGTGGATGCTCGGCCAGCCGATCGTCGCCGTCGTGTTCGCGGTCGTGGCGGCGGTGAGCGGCATCCTGCACGGCCGCAAGCAGCTCGGCGACTGACCGCGCCGCCCGTCGCTCACACCGTAGCCGGCACCTCGGCTCGTGGCCCGTCGGCGTGCGTCGGGTCGGCGTCGGGCTCTGCGCCGTCCGCCGTGCGGAACAGCCCGACCATCGCGAGCAGGATGCCGCCGGCCGCCCACGCGGTCAGCACGAGCCACGGGAACGTCGCGTCGGCCGCCGGGAAGTACGACAGGTCGCGGAGGAGCGTCGCGGCGGCTCCCGGCGGGAACCACTGACCGACGTCGCCCCACGGCGCCGGGAAGAATTCCTTCGGGATCGCGGCGCCCGAGATGGGGTTGGCGAAGAGCAGCATGATGACGGGTCCGAGCGCGATCCCGGCCCGGCCCATGATCGCCGCGAAGCCCACGATGGGAGCGGCGATGGCCGCGAGTGCGAGCGCGATTCCGGCGGAATTCGACCAGTAGTCGCCCTGCAGCGAGCCGAACCAGCCCTGCAGGACAGCCGCGAGCACGACACCGCCGAGGCTCGAGTAGACGAGGACCGCGACCACGCGGCGCATGGCGCCGATGACGACGACCGAGATCGCGACGCCGCCGAGCATGCCGCCGAGCAGGAGCGGGAAGAGCGAGGCGGTGAGGCCGGCGCCCCTCGGATCGCGGTCGGAGAGCGGCACCACATCGGTGACGGGCACGTCGAGGTGCGGCGGCGGCGACGCGGCGCCGGCCGCCTCGGCCGCCGCAGCCGCCTGCGCGTTGACGCCCGCTTCGAGCGAGGTCGCGACGCCGCCGAGCAGCTGCGCAACGGCGGTGCTCGCCGCCGACGAGGTCAGCACCTCGGGCTCCTGCCCGAGGACGAGCGCGCCGTAGACGCCGCGCCTCTCGATCGCGTCGACGGCCGCCGCACGGTCGTCGACCTCCGTGAAGGCGACGACGCCCGGAGCCTGATCGTCGACCGCGGCACGCGCGGCGGTGATGGCGTCGGCGGGGCCGGCGATCGCGACGGGAAGATCCTTGGGCTCGGCCGTGACCGACGGCCACGAGAAGGCGAGCACGATCACGGCCACGACGCCCACGAGGGCGAGGGCGAGGCCGGCCACCCGTCCCCATGGTGTCGGCGTGGCGGTGGCATCGAGGTGTGCCATGGTGTCCTCCAAAAAAAGCGAATGTTCGTTCTTTATAAGAATGCGGCGGCGGGCCTATGCTTGTCAAGAACGTTCATTCGGTTTTCGAGGGGGCGCGGATGCCGCGAGTCACCGAGGCGTACCGCCTCGCCCGCCGCGACGAGATCGTCGCCGCAGCCCTGCGTTGCTTCGCCGCCAAGGGCTACCAGCGCACGTCGATGGCCGACATCATCGACGAGTCGGGCCTGTCAGCAGGGGCGATCTACGGTCACTTCAGCGGCAAGAAGGAACTCTTCGCCGCGGTCGCCCACCGGGTGCTCGAGGCGCGGAGCGGCGAGCTCCAGTCGAAGCGCGCCGCGGGCAGCGCACCCCTCGCCCCCGGAGAGGTCATCGCCACGCTCCTCGAGGGCATGCGACGCGAGCCCTTCAGTCACGTCATCGTGCAACTCTGGGCCGAGGCCGTGATCGATCCCGAGATCCGAGCCCTCGTGCAGAGCCTGCTGCACCGATTGCGCAGCACCGTTCGCACGAACCTCGCCGAATGGGCGTCGGCGGAGCCCGGACGCGTCGACGGCGACCCCGAGGAGTGGGCGACCCGGCTCGCACCGGTCGTCCTCGGCCTCGGGCCGGGATTCATGATCCAGCGCGAGCTCGTCGACGACTTCGATGAGCAGGCCTACCTCGCCGCGCTGCCCGACGCACTGCCCCACTGAGGCTCGAACGATCCATCGGCGTTCGCTCGCCGATCAGATACCCTGCCACTCCGGCTTGTTCGCCCAGGCGTGCCGGTAGTAGGCGACGTTGGCGAGTTCGGCGGCGGCGGCCTCGTCGATGATGACCGTGGTGTGCGGATGCATCTGGATCGCCGACCCGGGCTGATTGGCCGAGACCGGACCCTCGACGGCGGCGGCCACGGCGTGGGCCTTCGCCTCGCCGAAGGCGAGGAGCACGAGGTGGCGAGCGCGCAGGATCGTACCGATCCCCTGCGTGATGCAGTGCATCGGCACGTCGTCGGGCGAGTCGAAGAACCGCGCGTTGTCGATCCGGGTGGATTCGGTCAGCGTCTTCACGCGCGTGAGCGAGGCGAGCGAGGAGCCCGGCTCGTTGAATCCGATGTGCCCGGTGCGGCCGATCCCGAGGATCTGCAGGTCGACGCCGCCGGCCGCGGTGATGGCCGCCTCGTAGTCCGCGCCGGCATGCTGGATGGTCGCGGGGTCGCCGTTCGGCACCCGCACGAGCTCGGGCGTCAGCCCGAGCGGCTCGACCACCTCGCGCGTGATCACGGCGCGGTAGCTCTCGGGGTGACCGGGCGGCAGGCCGACGTACTCGTCGAGGGCGAAGCCGCGAACGCCGCGCACGTCGATCGACTCGTCGGCGATGCGCTGCGCGAGGGCACGGTAGCTCGCGAGCGGCGTCGAACCGGTGGCGAGGCCGAGCACGGCGTCGGGCTTCGAACGGATGAGGGAGACGATCGCGTCGGCGACGAGGGCGCCGGCGGCGCCTTCGTCTTCGACGATCACGACTTCTGCCATTGGTGTTCTCCTACGAGGGCGGCGCCGACCGCGGCAGCCGGGAATCCGAGCGGGATGACCTGCACTCGATCCGCGAGGTGGAGCGACGCAAGGAAGGCCGACGCTGCGGCCCACTCGTTCAGGATACGGTGCGTGCCGTGCACGAGCGGGTCGCCGAGCGCCGCGAGCCCGCCACCGATCACGACGACGTCGACGTCGGCCGTCAGCACGAGCAGTCGCACGCCCGCCGCGACTCCCGTGAGGAACCGGTCGCGGGCGGCGATGGCGCGGCTGTCGCCCCTGGCCGCCGCAGCGAACAGCTCGCGCGCCGGCGGTCCGCTCTCCGTCGGCCACATCCGGGCGACCGCCGAGCCCGAGGCGAGGGTCTCCAGGCATCCGCGCTGCCCGCAGTTGCACCTGATCCCGGCCGGATCGACGGGGATATGACCGATCTCGCCCGCGACGCCCTGGCCGCCGCGGAGCAGCCGTCCGCCGAGCACGATGCCCGCGGCGAGGCCGGTGCCGAGGTTCAGGTACGCCATCGAGTCCGGCCGGCGGTCGTCGCCACCATCGAACGAGCCGCCGAACTCGCCGTCGGCTGAGCCGAGCAGGTGGTACGCGCCGAGCGCGGCGGCCTTCACGTCGTTCTCGACCCGAACCTCGACGCCGAGCCGGTCGGCGAGCCGTGCCCCGAGCTCGAGGCC
>JAPSJT010000011.1:0-22503 GCA_031178045.1 Agromyces sp. | reverse complement strand
CCGAGCCTCACGACGTCTCCGACGCGGCGAGCACCCGGCCGGGCGCGAGCAGCTCGAGGAGGGCGGCTCCGACGAGGCGGGACGCGCCGAACGTCGCGATGTCGACGTGGGCGCGGCTCTCCGACGGCCACCCCATGTCGACCGTCACGACATCGTCGCGCACCCGGCGGAGCGCCTGGACGGCGGCCACTGCGAACGGATGCCGGTGCAGGTCCTTGCCGACCACGAGCACGATCCCCTCGAGCGCCGCGAGCTCGTCGGGCGCGGCGAGCGGGGTCTCGGCCGACAGCGTCACGATGGGCACGTCGTCGAGCCAGGTGCGCTGCCCCGCGGCTGCGGCGGCGAACGGGCCCCACGGCGCGACGCCGATCGCGATGTTGGCGACGGTGTCGATGCGCACGACCGTGCGGACGCGATCGTGGGCGCCGGTCGCGAGGCGCGCGGCCGCGGCATCCGACAGCTCGAAGGCCGCGGCGATCTCGGCGAGTTCGCCGACGCCCCGGCCGGGCTCGATCGCCGCCGGGGTGACGGCGGCATCGGGCACCGGCGGAGCATCCGCGGCGAGCGCCCGCACCCGGCCGGCGGCATCGCGCACCCGCTCGGGGTCCAGCCGCCCGGACTCGACCGCGGTTGCGATCGCGTCGACGATCTCGGTCAGCTGGGCGTCGGTGTTGTCGCTTCCGATGCAGAGCAGGTCGCACCCGGCGATGAGTGCGCGCACCGCGGCCTCGGGGATGCCGATCCCGCCGCTCGCGCCCCGCATGTCGAGGGCGTCGGTGACGATGACGCCGTCGAAGCCGAGTTCCTCGCGCAGCAGCCCCTGGATGATCCGGGGCGAGAGCGTCGCCGGGTGCTCCGCATCGAGCTGCGGCAGGAGGATGTGGCTCGTCATGATCGTGCGGGTGCCCGCCGCGATCGCCGAGCGGAACGGGGCGAGCTCGCGTTCGCGCAGCACGTCGAGCGACACGTCGACGACGGGCAGCGCGAGGTGCGAGTCGGTCGCGGTGTCGCCGTGCCCCGGGAAGTGCTTCGCGCTCGCGGCCACCCCCGTCGCCTGCACCCCGCGCACCCAGGCGGCGCCGTGGCGCGCCGCGAGCTCGGCGTCGGCGCCGAAGCTCCGCACCCCGATCACCGGGTTGTCGGCATTCGAGTTCACGTCGACGTCGGGCCCGAGGGCGAGCGTGCATCCGGTGGCGACGAGCGCCTCCCCCACCGCTCGTGCGACTCGCTCGGTGCGGTCGAGCTCGTCGATCCGGCCGAGCAGCGCGTTGCCGGGATACGGTGCGCCGCGGTCGTAGAAGAGCCGGGTGACGTCGCCGCCCTCCTCGTCGATCGCGACGACGGCGCGTGGGTTGGCGGCACGGAGCGCGGCGTTGAGCGTGCGCAGCTGCTCGGCCTCGACGATGTTCGCGCCGAAGACGCACACGCCGCCGAGGCCGTCGCGGAGCCGGCTGAGCAGCCAGTCCGGTGCCTCGACGCCGGCGAAACCCGGCAGCAGGGTCGTGAGGATGTCCCGGTGCAGGGGCGTTCCCGCACCGGTGCGCGCGAGCTCGCTCATCCCTTGACGGCCCCGCTCACGAGCCCCGACGTCATCCGGCCCTGCACGATGAGGAAGAAGATGATGACGGGGATGGCCATGAGCGTGGAGCCCGCCATGACGCCGGCCCAGTTGGTCGTGCCGTTCGCCACGAGGAAGGTGCGCAGCCAGACCGGGAGCGTCATCGACTCGGGGCGCGCGTTCAGGACGAGGGCCATGACGAACTCGTTCCACGCCTGCAGGAACCCGAAGACGCCGGTGGCGATGAGCCCGGGGGCGAGCAGCGGGAAGGTCACCCGCCAGAACGCCGACGACCTGGAGCATCCGTCGATCATCGCCGCCTCCTCGAGCTCGACCGGCACGCCGTTCACGAAGCCGCGGAGGGTCCAGATCGTGAACGGCAGCACGGTCGCGACGTACACGATGGTGAGGCCCACGATCGTGTTCAGGAGGTGCCAGCCGTCGATCACCCGGAAGACCGAGACGATCATCGCCTCCCCGGGGATCATCTGCACGACGAGGATCGTGATGATGAAGGTGCGCCGGCTCGCGAATCGGAAGCGCGTGACGGCGACCGCCGCGAGGAAGGCGAAGGCCAGCGCGATGACGACGGTCAGGAGCGTGACCACGAGGCTGTTCCCGAGGGCGGGGAAGAACGGCGTGCGACCGGGGTCGAAGAGCACGGTGTCGTAGTTGCGGAGCGTGAAGTTGTCGGGCCAGAAGTGCAGCTCGGAACCGCGGATCTCGTTGTTCGGCTGGAGCGAGGTGTTCACCATCCAGTACACGGGGAAGACGAACAGCGCGAACAGCACGACCGAGAGCGCGCTCAGCAGCCACGTGGTGAGCCGGCGCCGACCGCCGCCCGTTCGGCGGCTGCGAGCCGCCCGCCCTCCCGCGACGGCGATGCCGCCGATCTTCTGGCCCGGCGCGATGACGGCGCTCACAGCTCCTCCTCCTTGGTGACCTGGCGCACGTAGTAGATCGAGATCGACATGAGCAGCACGGCGGTGATGACCGCGATCGCGCCGCCGTGTCCGAAGTCGCCGCCCGCGATCGAGGTCTGGTAGATGTACACGCCGAGCGTGTTGGTGAGGGCCCGGATGCCGCCGATGTCCTGGAGTGCGAAGATCTGCGTGAACACCTTGAGGTCCCAGATGATCTGCAGGATCGCCGTGATGAGGAAGATCGGCTTCAGGTACGGGAAGACGATGAGCCGGAATCGCTTGAATCCGCCGGCCCCGTCGAGCTGCGCCGCCTCGAGCACCTCGTCGGGAACCTGGGTGAGGCCGGCGTACAGGGTGAACGCGACGAACGGGATGGCACCCCAGACGATGATGACGCCCGCGACGAGGAAGAAGCTCAGCGGCTCGATGAGCCACGAGTGCTGGAAGTACTCGTCGAGGCCGAAGGCGTTCACGAGCACGTTGTTGATGACGCCGTAGTCGGTGTCGAACATCCAGCCCCACACCACCGTCGAGGTGAGGGGAGGCATGGCCCACGCGAGCAGCATGCCGATCGTGAGCAGGAGTCGGAACCCCTTGTTCAGTCGCGTCATCATGACGGCGATGAGGGTGCCGAGCACCATCGTGGTGATCACGCAGACGCCCGCGAAGAGGATCGTCCGTACGAGCACGGCCCAGAAGACCGGATCCGTGAGGACGTCGGCATAGTTCTCGAACCAGACCCATTCGGGCGGGGCGCCGAAGACCTGCGCGCGCCCGAACTCCTGGAACGAGGTGACGATGAGCTGCACGAGCGGCCAGCCGACGATGACTCCCAGCACGATGATCGCTGGCGTGAGGAGCGCATACGGCGTGAATCCGCCGCGACGCCGGCGCTGCCGGCGGGCGGGTCCCGTCGGCGGGCGAGCCGCCGGGTGGTCGCCGCGAGCGGCGGGCGGTGCGGCATCGAGTCCGCGGTCGACCGTGGTCATGGTGGTACTCCTGGGAAGACGAGGGGGGCCGGGAGACCGACCGGGTCGGGAGGCGGGCCGGAGCCCGCCTCCCGATGCCGGAAGGCGGATCCGGTCAGCTGTTGAGGATCGCCTCGATCTCCTCGTCGGCCGTCGCAGCGAGCGCGGCCACGTCGCCGCCCTGGGCGATGTTGACGAAGAGGTCCTGCAGGATGCCGGCCGCCTCGACGTCGGCCCACTTGGGCGAGGCCGGCGTCAGCTTCGCGTTGCCCGCGGCCGCCGCGATCGCCTGGGCGACCTCGTCGGTGCCGAGCGTGTCGGCGAGCGACAGCTTGGCCGGCACGAGCCCGCCCTTGCCGTAGATCGTCTGGAACTCGTCGGAGAGGATGATCTTCAGTGCGTCGACGGCGAGCTCGGGATGCTTCGACTTCGCCGAGACGCCGATGTTGGAACCGCCGGCGAACACCTGTGCCGCTCCCCCGTCCTTGCCGGGGAGTGCGTAGACGCCGAGATTGGCCTCCTGGTCGGGACATCCGGGTGCCTCGGCGTCGGCCGGGGCGAGGATCGACCACTTGACCCAGCTCGGGGCCGACAGCTGCAGCGTGGTGCCGTCGCAGAAGCCGACCTCGGGGCTCGTCTCCTGGCCGTCCTTCGGCGCCCGGGACGCGTTCGTCATGACCTGCTGCACCTGCTCGAGTCCGGCGATCGACTCGTCGGAGGAGAGCTGGGCGTCCCACGTGTCGCCCTCGGGGACCGCGATCTCGCCGCCGTTCTCCCAGATGTAGGGCAGGGCGTTGTACCAGTCCTGGCCCGGCCACCAGATGCCGGACTTGCCGGGGTTCGCCGCAGCGAGTGCCTCGCCGTTGGCGATGTACTCGTCGAGGGTCGTGGGGACCGAGAGTCCGGCCGCGGCGAGCGCGTCCTTCTTGTAGAAGACGAGGCGCGCGCCCGAGTAGAGCGGTGCCGCGTAGAACTTGCCGTCGTACGAGCCGGCCTCCACGAAGCCCGGGAGCAGATCGTCGCCGCCGAGGTCCTCGTAGTGCTCCGTCAGGTCGAGGAAGGCGCCGGCCGAGGTGAACGCCGAGGCCTGGGTGTTGCCGACCTCCACGACGTCGGGGCTGTCGGAACCCGAGAGGCTCGTCGTCAGGCGGTCGACGAGCCCGTCCCACGACTGCTCCTCGATCACCAGGGTCGAACCCGGGTGCTCCTCCTCGAAGGTCTCCACCAGGTACTCGCGGGCCTCGTCGGGCGTGTCGGTGCCGACGAGCCAGACGCGGATCTCCGCGCCCTCGTCGCTGCCGCCGCCCGTGCCGCCACCGGCACAACCGGCGAGGGTGAGCGCAGCCGCGGCGCCGAGCGCCACGATGCCGAGTTTCCTCATTTTGTCGCTTCCTTTCATGGATGAGGGGACCAGCGGGGGTTCGCTGCCGCCCTTGGTGCCTGGAGTCCCGTCACGAGACTCCGAGTTCTCCGGAGAGGACCATGACGGCCGCGCCGCGAAGGACGATGTCCTCCGCCTGCTCGGTCATCCGGAGCCTCAGATCACGGCCGAGCTCGGCCATGGTCCGCAACCGGAGCGTGTCGACGGTCGCGTCGTGCAGCGCACCCTCGAGCAGGTCGGCGGGACCGCTCACGACGACCTCGGACAGGTTGAGGGCGGCCACCACGGGGGCGAGCACGATGCCGAGCCGCCGCCCGGCCTCGCGCAGGATCTCGTCGCGAGCGGATGCCGCGTCGGAGTCGTCTCGACCGATCGCGTCGAGCTGGGCGGTGAGCCGCGGAACGGCGAGCCAGGCTTCGAGGCACCCGTGCTTGCCGCACGCGCAGCGCGGACCGCCGTCGGTGCCGACCACGACGTGGCCGATCTCGCCGGCCGCGGAGGCGCCGCCGATCACGGGGCGGCCGCCGATGATGAGGCCGGCGCCGACGCCGTGCCCGATCTTCACGAGCAGCAGGTCGTCGTGGGGGGTCGCGCCGTGCTCGGCGAGCACCGCGACGTTCGCGTCGTTGGCGACGTGCACCGGGAGCCCGAACTCGTCGGCGAGCCGGGCCTGCAGCGCCACGTCGCTCCAACCGAGGTTCGGTGCCGAGCGCACGAGGCCGTGCGGGTCGACGACACCGGGCGAGCCGACGCCGATGCCGAGCACGGGCGTCGTCGTCGCGCCGAGCAGTCGACGCACGAGTTCGACGACGAGGTCGACGGCCGCGTCGCCCGTCGCCGCGGCGAGGTCGACCTCCGCGCGCGAGACGATCGCGCCGTCGAGGTCGATCACGGCGCCGCGGAACCGCTCGTGGTCGGAGAGGTCGACGCCGACGATGTGGAAGGCGGCCCGGTCGACGTCGATGAGCGTGGCCGGCTTGCCCGGTCGCGCGTCCTCGCGCTGGCCGAGTTCGACGACGAGCCCCTCGGCGATGAGGTCGGCGACGAGGTCGGAGACCGTGACCCTGGTGAGCCCGGTTCCCCGCGCGAGGTCGGCTCGGCTCTGGGCGCCGGAGGTGTACAGCGTCTGCAGGACGAGGGCGCGATTGTGGCTGCGCGCATGCTCGGGCAGGACCTTGCCGGTGGGGCGCAGTGCGCGCGCCCTCGTGAAGATGGGAGCGCCGCCGAACGGCACGGTGAGCACATCGGCGCCGGCCCCGTGGGGACCGCCGCCCTCGGCGATCGAGCTTCGTTGCGCCTCCGTCGTCACGTTCGTTAGTAAACCTTACGAACAAACGTTGCGCAAGAGTTCCGACCGGGTCGTCCTCGCCGTTACCGAGTTGTGATCGTCCCTGCTCGTGCCGAAACGGCGACGGGGTCGGATGCCGCAGCATCCGACCCCGTCGCGAGGGGAGCGGCGATCAGCCGAGGCGCGCCTTGAGGTTGTCGGAGAGGGTCTGCAGGAACTCCTCCGTCGTCTGGTAGGGCTGCTCGGGCCCGACGAGGAGCGCGAGGTCCTTCGTCATCGCACCCGACTCGACCGTCTTGATGACGACGTCTTCGAGCGTGAGCGAGAAGTCGATGAGCTCCTGGTTGCCGTCGAGCTTGCCGCGGTGCGCGAGGCCGCGCGTCCAGGCGTAGATCGAGGCGATCGGGTTCGTCGAGGTGGGCTTGCCCTGCTGGTGCTGGCGGTAGTGGCGGGTCACCGTGCCGTGCGCCGCCTCCGCCTCGACCACCTTGCCGTCGGGCGTCGCGAGCACCGAGGTCATGAGGCCGAGCGAGCCGAAGCCCTGCGCGACGGTGTCGGACTGCACGTCGCCGTCGTAGTTCTTGCACGCCCAGACGTAGCCGCCCTCCCACTTCAGCGAAGCGGCGACCATGTCGTCGATGAGGCGGTGCTCGTAGGTGAGGCCGGCGTCGTCGAACGCCTGCTTGAACTCGGTGTCGAAGACCTCCTGGAAGAGATCCTTGAAGCGACCGTCGTAGGCCTTCAGGATCGTGTTCTTCGTCGAGAGGTAAACGGGGTAGTTGCGCGAGAGCCCGTAGTTGAGCGAGGCGCGCGCGAAGTCCTTGATCGACTCGTCGAGGTTGTACATGCCCATCGCGACACCCGAGCCCGGCGACTGGAACACCTCGAACTGCTGCGGCTCAGAGCCGTCCTTCGGGGTGAACGTCATCGTGAGCGTGCCCTCGCCCTCGAAGCGGAAGTCGGTGGCGCGGTACTGGTCGCCGAAGGCGTGACGACCGACGATGATCGGCTTGTTCCAGCCGGGCACGAGGCGCGGGATGTTCGAGATGATGATCGGCTCACGGAAGATGACGCCGCCGAGGATGTTGCGGATGGTGCCGTTCGGCGAGCGCCACATCTTCTTCAGGCCGAACTCCTCGACGCGCGCCTCGTCGGGCGTGATGGTGGCGCACTTGACGCCGACGCCGTGCTTCTGGATGGCGTGCGCCGCGTCGACCGTGATCTGGTCGTCGGTCTCGTCGCGCTTCTGGATCGAGAGGTCGTAGTACTCGAGGTTCACGTCGAGGTACGGGTGGATGAGCTGGTCCTTGATGGCCTGCCAGATGATGCGGGTCATCTCGTCGCCGTCGAGCTCGACGACCGTGCCTTCAACCTTGATCTTGGACAACGTGGATCTCTCCTTGGATCTCTCGGGGAATTGAGGAAGTCTCGTGGGGCGGACACGCCGTCTGTCAGCTTACCGCCTCACCGCACAGTATCTCGACTTCGAGAGATCTGGCTCGACGACGAGGCATCCGGACGCCTCATCGCCCGCTCGCGACTCGGGGTTCGCTCGGGGTCATCCCTGCTACCGACGCCGGCGCCCGACACGTTAGCCTTGGCAGCATGGCTGAGCTGAGACTAGAAAACCTGTCGGCGTCGAACATCGTCGCGGCGAACTCCCTCTCATTGAAGCCCGGCCAGGAGCAGTTCATCGCCCCGGTGACCTATTCCGCCGAGGCGTCGGTCGTGAACCCCGAGACGGCGTGGCAGCGCGTCGCCCTCGACGGCGACCGCGTCGTCGGATTCATCCACGGCAACTTCGACCCCGAGAACCCGCACGAGGAGTTCCGCGCGTGCATCTGGCGCATCAACGTCGACGCCGAGGTGCAGGGCAAGGGCGTCGGCCGCTTCCTCGCGACGGCCCTCGCGGAAGAGGCGAAGCGCCGCGGCTTCGATCGCATCACCGTGCTCTGGGAGCCCGGCGAGGAGGGTCCCGAGGCGTTCTTCCACCGCATCGGCTTCAAGGACATCGGCGAGACCGCGTACGGCGACGTGATCGGCGCGCTCGAGCTCTGAATCCGATCGAGACGAGCGAACGGATGCCGCAGCCGCCGGCCGGGTTCGTCGACGCGGTGCTCGCCGTGGCCGCCGACATCCCGCCGGGCCGGGTGGCGACCTACGGCGACGTCGCCGCACTGCTCGGATCGCGGGGCGCCCGCGCCGTCGGCCAGGTGATGGCACGATACGGCTCCGAGGTCGCGTGGTGGCGCGTCGTGCGAGCCGGTGGTCGCCCGCCGACCGGCCATGCGTCGAGGGCGCGCGAGCACTACGAGGCCGAGGGCACCCCGCTCCTGCCCGCCTCCAACGAGGACGGCTACCGCATCGACCTCGCCGCGTGCCGCTGGCGTCCGTGACGCGCTAGTCGCTCGGTGCCGGCAGCGGCATCCGCACCGTGAGCGTCGTGCCGGCGCCGGGCGGGCTCTCGAGCTCGAGCGTTCCCCCGAGCGCCTCGACCCGGTCGGCGATGCCGAGCATCCCGGTGCCCGCGTCGACGGAGGCCCCGCCGCGGCCGTTGTCGCGGATGACGAGCACGAGCCAGCCGTCCTCGAGGTGGGCGCGCACCCACGCGCGCGTCGCCTCCGAGTGCTTCGCGATGTTCGCGAGCGCCTCGGCGACCACGAAGTACGCGGTCGACTCGATGAGCTCGGGCAGACGGCCCTCGGCCTGCACGTCGACCTCGACCGGCACCGGGCATCGTCCGGCGAGCTCGGGCACCGCGAGCGCGAGCCCGCCCTGGCTCAGGAGGCTCGGGTGGATGCCGTGGGCCAGTTCGCGCAGTTCCCGAAGGGCCTGGTTCAGCATCGTGATGGTGCCGTCGATCTCGGCGCCGAGGGGCTCCACGCCGCGATCGCGCGCCTCGTTGGCGACGAGCCGGAGGCGCATGCCGAGCGAGACGAGATGCTGCTGCGCGCCGTCGTGCAGGTCGCGCTCGATGCGGCGTCGGGCCTCGACGCCGGCCTCGACGATGCGCTGACGCGATTGGCGGACCTGCTCGAGGGTGCGTTCGATCTCGGAGCGCAGCCGCCCGTTGTCGACCGAGAGCCGCAGTGCGCTCGAGACGCCGTCGAGCAGGCGCATGTTGTCGGTGAGCACCCGGTCGTGCCGGATGAGGGCGATCGGCGCACCGAGCGGCGACGCGACCGGCAGGATGCTGTGGCTGCCCCGGGGATCGGCCTCTGCGTCGTCGATCGGCACGCCCGCGGCATCCGCGTATCGGCCGCGCTCCTCGTCCCACCAGTACACGCGCACGCTCGCGTCGCGCAGCGTTCGGGCGAGGGACTCGGCCCACAGTCCGCGGTCGGCGCCCTCGCGGGTGATGCGCATGAGGTCGGCGACACGGGCGCGCATGTTGCGAGCGTGCGAGACGCCCGCGTCGAAGCTCACGGGGATCGAGGCCATCGCGATGAGCGAGACGGTCGCGAGCACGATGTCGGTCGTCGTCGCGGTGGCGTAGGTGACGGCCTGCGCGGCGAGGGTCGTCGCCCAGGCGAAGAGGGCGAGTGGCATGAGGAACGCGACGGTGCGCGCCGGCACGCTCGCGCGCACCCAGCGCACGAGGAGGCGCCCGGCGATGGCGAGGGCGAGACCGACGCCGACGATGCGGTAGCCGACGTCGATGAGGCCGTAGAGCGCCGGGGCGTCGACGAGCTGGTACGGGTTCGGCGCGCACGCGGTGCACCCGGCGCTCTCAGGGGAGGCGAGCAGCAGCACCGCGAGCAGGTTCACGACCGAGGCGACGAGCGCGATGCCCGCGACCCACCGGTCGAACGCGTCGCTGAGGAAGCCCTTCGGGTAGACGAGCACGAGGATGCCGGCGATGACCGCCCAGCCGAGGTCGACGCCCCGCACGACCGGCCACACCCACTCCCACTCGCCGATCACGCGGTAGATCGACTGCGGGATCCACAGCACGACGAACGCGACCATGAGGCGCGCCGGCGCGCGGGTCGGGCCGATCTTCCACGCCACTCCCGCGCAGGCCGCGAAGACGAGCGGCACGAGGGCGTGCAGCGTCGTGTACGAGACCTCCGGGCGCTCGGCGGCGGGCGTCGCGTGATAGCCGGCGATCTCCATCGTGAGGCTCAGCGCGACGACGGCGGTGAGGACGGCGGTGCGCCTGGCGATCCGGCCTTTGCGGCCGGGGGCCATCACCGTTCGCCGAGGAGCGTGAGCACGGCGAGCACGCGCCGGTGATGCTCGGGCGACTCCTCGAGGTCGAGCTTCTGCAGGATGCTGCGCACGTGCGTCTCGACGGTCTTCAGGCCGAGGAACAGGGTCTGGGCGATGCCGCCGTTGGAGTAGCCCTGCGCCATGAGCTCGAGCACGGAGCGCTCGCGCTCGGTCAGCCGCGACAGGGGGTCGTCGGCCCGCGTGCGCTTGACGAGCTGCTCGACGACCTCGGGGTCGACGACCGAGCCGCCCGAGGCGACCGTCTCGACCGCGCGCACGAGGGTCTGCGGCTCGGACACCCGCTCCTTCAGGAGGTAGCCCGTGCCGCTGCCCGCGCCCATGACGCGCAGCGCGTACTCGGGGGTGGCGTACATCGAGAGCAGCAGCACGCCGATCGTCGAGCCGCCCGCGCGCATCGCCTCGAGCGCGGCGATGCCCTCGTCGCGGTAGCTCGGCGGCATCCGGATGTCGAGGACGGCGGCGTCGATACCGCCGCCGCGCACGACCTCGAGCAGTTCGTCGCCCGTGCCGACCGAGGCCACGACATCGATGCCGCCGCCTTCGAGGACTTTCGCGATGCCCTCCCGGAGCAGGAGCGCGTCGTCGGCGATCGCGACGCGGAGGGCCCGAGCTTCGTTCATGGGACCTCCGTTCGGAGGCAGGCGAGACCGTTCGGGGGTCGTCACCCGCCTGAGGCGACTGTAGCGCTTCGGCCCCGGCCTGCGGCGGTCCCAGTTGTGGGGTCACGGGCGAGATCGGTGCCCGCCCGGAGGCGCGGCGGCCGCCGGGCTGCCATCATCGTCCACGTCCTCCGGTCGCAGCCGCCCGCCGGGCCGGACGGAACTCGATGAGCGGCGCGCGGCATCCGTACACCCGAAGCGGACGCCGCGCGCCGAGCTCACCGCTCAGACGAGCGAGTCGCGCCAGGCGGCGTGCAGCGCGGCGAACCGCCCGGAGCCGCCGATGAGTTCGGCGGGCGAGCCGTCCTCGACGATGCGGCCGTGCTCCATGACGAGCACCCGGTCGGCGATCGCGACCGTCGAGAGGCGGTGCGCGATGATGACGGCCGTGCGGTCGGCGAGCAGGGTGGTGAGTCCCTCCTGCACGAGCCGTTCGCTCGGGATGTCGAGCGAACTCGTCGCCTCGTCGAGGATCAGCACGGCCGGGTTCGCGAGGAACGCCCGCGCGAACGAGATGAGTTGCCGCTGTCCCGCGCTCACCCGGCCGCCGCGCTTGTTCACGTCGGTGTCGTAGCCGTTCGGCAGCCCCTCGATGAACTCGTGCGCGCCGACGGCCTTCGCGGCCGCGACGATCTCGTCGAACGTCGCATCCGGCTTGCCGAGCGCGATGTTGTCGGCGACCGATCCCGAGAAGAGGTACGCCTCCTGGGTGACCATGACGATGGCGCGGCGCAGGTCCTTCGGGTGCAGCGAGCGCAGGTCGACGCCGTCGAGCTCGACGACGCCGTCGCTCGGGTCGTAGAACCGCGCGATGAGCTTCGCGAGCGTCGACTTGCCGGCGCCCGTCGACCCGACGAGCGCGATCGTCTGGCCGGCCGGCACGTCGAGGTCGAAGCGCGGCAGGATGACCCGGTCGGACGTGTACGCGAACTCGACACCCTCGAAGCGCACGTGCCCGTGCGCCTTCCACAGGTCGACGGGGTGCACCGGGTCGGGGACGCTCGGCTCCTCCTCGAGCACGCCCGAGATCTTCTCGAGCGCGGAGGCCGCGGACTGGTAGCCGTTGTAGAACATGGCCATGTCCTCGATCGGGTCGAAGAACCGCTTCGTGTAGAGGAGCGCTGCGAGCAGCACACCGATCGCGAGTTCCCCGTCGACGGCACGGAAGCCGCCGACCACGAGCACCGCCGCGACGCACGCGTTGCCGATGAGGAGCAGTCCGGGATCGTAGATGCCGAAGAGCTGGATGACCCTCGCGTTGACGTCGCGGTAGTCCTCGACGAGGTCGCCGAAGTCCTTCTCGTTGCGACGCTCCTTGCGGAACGCCTGCACCGCCCTGATGCCGGTCATCGACTCGACGAAGTGCACGATGAGCTTCGCCGAGGCGACGCGAGAACGGCGGAAGAGCTTCTGCGAGCGCATCTGGAACCAGCGGGTGAGCACGGCGAGCGGAATGAGTGCGACGAGCAGCACGAGCGCCGACTTCCAGTCGAGGAGCGCGAGCGCGATCGCGGTGAAGGCCATGTAGAGCACGCCGCGCACCAGCTGGTTGATGCCCTCGTCGAGGAGTTCGCGGATGGCGTCGAGGTCGCTCGTCTGGCGCGAGATGATGCGGCCGGAGGTGTAGGACTCGTGGAACTCGAGCGAGAGCTTCTGCGTGTGCAGGAACACTCGCGTGCGCAGGTCGAGCAGCACCGCCTGGCTGATGCGCGCCGACAAGCGGATGTACCAGGCGATGAGGAGTGCGCCCGCGGCGCCGGTGAGCAGGTACGCGGCACCCGTGAGCCCGACGGGCCACCAGTCGCCGTCGATGAGCGCAGGCAGGCCGCGGTCGATGCCGTACGCGATGAGCGCCGGCCCGGCCACCTGCGCGCCCGTCGACACGACGACGATCGCCATCGTCGCCCACAGCCGCGCCCGAACGGGTCGCAGCAGCGAGCCGAGCAGTCGCAGCGAGCGCCTGCGGATGTGCGCGGACTCGGCCTTGGTGAAGTCGTGGCGTTCCTCGCCCTCGACGCCCGTGACGGTGCTCATCGGGTCGCCTCCTCTCGTTCGACGGGGTCGATCGGTTCGATGGGGTCGATCAGGTCCCCGGCCTCGGCGGCCTCGCGTCGCAACTCGTCCTCGAGGCTCGAGATGACGAAGGCGTAGTGCTCGTTCTCGCGCAACAGCTCGGAGTGCGTGCCGACCGCCGTGATGCGTCCCTCCTCGAGGAGGGCCACCCGATCGGCGAGCATGACGGTCGACGGCCGGTGCGCGACGATGAGGGCGGTCGTCGAGGCGAGCACCTCGCGGAGCTCGGCCTCGACCTTCGCCTCGGTCGCGACGTCGAGCGCCGAGAGCGGGTCGTCGAGCACGAGCACCGCCGGGGATGCCGCGACCGCGCGAGCGAGCGCGAGCCGCTGGCGTTGCCCGCCCGAGAGGCTCATGCCCTCTTCACCCACCGTCGTGTCGACGCCGTCGGGAAGGTCGTACGCGAAGCCGGCCTGGGCGATCCGCAGCGCCTCATCGAGCACGCGCTGCGCTTCGGCGGCGGTCTCGGGGTCATCGCCCGCGAGCTCGGGGCGACCGAGCAGCACGTTGTCGCGGACCGAGGCGCTGAACAGGGTCGCGTCCTCGAACGCCATCGCGATGTGCGTGCGCAGCTCCTCGCGGCTGAGCGCCCGGATGTCGACGCCGTCGAGCGTGATCGAGCCGCCCGTGACATCGTAGAGACGCGTGGTGAGTGCCGTGAGCGTCGTCTTGCCCGAGCCCGTGAGGCCCACGAGCGCCATCGTCTCGCCCGGTTCGAGCGCGAGGTCCACGCCGTCGAGGAGGTCGCCGAAGCGGTCGGGCGAGTCCTGGTAGCGGAACCGCACGTCCGTGAAGACGAGCTCGCCGCGAGGCTGTTCGATCGACACCGGCCGTTCGGGATCGGTGATCTGGTTCTCGCTGTCGAGGATGTCGAAGAACCGGTCGGTGGCCGTGCGTGCATCGACCGAGAATGCGAGGAGGAACCCGATCGACTCGATCGGCCAGGCGAGCACGGTCGCCGTCGCGAAGAACGCGACGAGCTCGCCGACCGTGAGGGCGCCCTGCGATGCGAGCCACACGCCGAGCGCGAGGCACACCGCGAGGGCGACCGTCGGCACGACGAGGATCCATGCCCAGATGCCCGCCTCGAGGCGCGCCTTCTCGATCTCGGTCGAGCGGAGCGATTCCGCCTGCACCCGGAAGGTCGAGAGCGCGTGCTTGCCGCGACCGAACGCCTTCAGCACCCGGATGCCGTGCACCGACTCCTCGACCGCCGTGGCGAGGTCGCCGGCCTGGTCCTGGCTCCTGCGCGCCACCTCGGAGTACCGGCCCTCGAAGCGGTAGCCGACGATCCACAGCGGGATCGAGCAGAGCAGGAAGACGAGCCCGAGCATCCAGTTCATCGAGATGAGGATGCCGATGCCGATCACGATGACGATGAGGTTCACGACGAGCAGCACCAGCCCGAACGAGAGCCATCGGCGGATGAGTCCGAGGTCGCTCACCGCCCGCGAGAGCAGCTGTCCGCTCGGCCAGCGGTCGTGGAAGCTCACGGGCAGGTCCTGCAGCTTGGCGTAGAGCGCGTTGCGCATGCGCGCCTCGACGCGGGTGCCCGGGGTGAGCACGAACCAACGCCGGAGCGCGACGAACGCCGCCTCGAGCACGCCGAGCCCGAGCACGAGTGCGGCGAGCGGCCAGATCATGCCGGCGTCGCCGTCGGTGAGCGGCCCGTCGACGATCGACTGCAGCACCTGCGGGATCGCGAGGGCGACGAGCTGGGAGAGCAGCGCGGCGATCATGCCGGCGACGATGAACGGCAGCGCGGGGCCGGCGTACTCGCGCAGCCGGAACAGCGCACGAGCGGTGCTCGGGCGCGGCGAGGAGGGGTCGGAGTGGTGGGGGGTGGCGGACAAAGCCGTTCCTTCCGAGATGGGAGGGGGCGCCGAGCGTCGCGAATGGACGGAGATCGGCGAGATCGAGCAGAACGCGGTGAAGCGTCGGAACACGCGGCAGGACCGCGATCGGGCAGGCTGCGCCTGCGGGGGCGGGGCGGGCAGCTACCCGGGAAGCGCCTCGGAGAGGAACACCGGACGGGCAGCGCCGCGGGCCGTGGCCTGGCGGGCGTAGCTGTCTGTCTGCATGGTGTCCTCCTGCAAATCGTCTGCGATCTCGATGGCCGTGCGGATCGCGCGACGGCCAGCCCCTCAGACTATGGGGAAATCGCCTACCCGTGCAAGCATCGCTTCCCCGATATGCTGTGCGGATTCGTCGCCACGCGGGTTCGCGTGCCCGGCCGCATCGCCGCGGCCCGCGCGCTCGGCCCTGCACCGCCCGCGCGCGCGGCCCGGATCGACGAGGAGCGCGAGTGGGGACAGCACGCACGGCGTTCGCTCGCGCGAGCGCTCGCCTGGGCGTGCTCTCAGGGATCGGCGCCGCCGTGTTCCTGCTCGCCGGCCTCGGCACGATCGTCGTCGACACGCTCTCCGGGGCCGCCGTCGGCGGGCTGCGCGCGGGCCTCGAGAGCGCGAGCGGGGCCGAGGGTGCAGCCCGGTGGCAGATCCGGCTGGCCGGCGACGGCGAGGCGCAGGCGGAGGTCGCGGCGACGGTGCTCGACCGCCTGCTCGTGCCGGAGGGAGCCACGTGGGCCAGGAGCGTGCAGACCTCCCCCGTCGAGGCACGAGCCGCCGGGACCGAGGTCGGCGCGGTGCTCCTCGCCGACGAGGGCATCCACGATCATGCGCGCCTCATCGCCGGCCTGTGGCCCGACGATCCCGAGGCCGTCGACGCCGCGAGCGCCCGAGCCGCCGCGCCCACGACGTTGCTCGACAGCGCAGCCGACGAGCTCGGGCTCGCCCCGGGCGACGTCGTGACTCCGATCCGTGAGGGGCGGCCGCTGCTGATCGTGGGCACCTGGGAGCCGGTCGACGCGAGCGACCCGCGTTGGTTCGGCGAGCCGATCCTCGGGGGCACGGTCGGCGCCGCCGCCGGTCCCTTCGTCGTCGCGGAGGCGACCGCGGTCGAGGCGGATGCGCCGGCGTTCGTGCGCTGGACGGCCACCGTCGACGCCGGCCTCTCCCCCGACCGGGCCGCGGCGCTCCGCGCCGTCCTCCCGAACGTCGAACCGGCGTTGCGCGACGAGCGCGAGATCGGCTCGAGCGGCCTCAGCACCCTCGGCGGGCTCCCGGCGACCCTCGATCGCCTGCTGGCCGGCGTCGGCGCGGTCCGCGCGATCGCTCCCCTCCCGATGCTGCTCCTCGCCTTCGCCGGGGCCGCCGCGCTCACGCGACTGGCCGCGATCCTCGCCGCATCGCGGCGACGCGAGACCGTGCTGCTCCGCGCCCGCGGAGCGACGAGTCTGCGGCTCGCGCGCGACACCGCCGTCGAGGTCGTCGTACTGGGCGTTCCCGCCGCGGTCCTCGGCGTTGCGGCCGCCGGGGCGTCGGTCGGACTCGTCAGCCCCGGTGGGGTGCACGACCCGGTCATCCCGTGGCTCGTGGCATCCGTCGCCGTCGTGGCCGCCGTCGTGCTCGTCGCCGGCCGCGCCGTCGTCGAGGCACGGAAGCCGATGCTCCGCGGCGCCGGCGACGAGGTGGGGCGGATGCCGCGCACGGCGCTCGCCGGCGGGGCGACCCTCATCGTCGTGGCGGCCGCGATCGCGCTGTGGCAGTTCCGGCTGTACGGCTCGCCCCTCGTGGTCACCGCCTCCGGCGCGCGCGAGGTCGACCCGGTGGCGGTCGTCGCCCCCGTCCTCGCCCTGCTCGCGCTCTCGATCGTCGTGCTCGCGCTCGCCCGCCCGCTCGCCGCCGCGCTCGAGCACGCGGCCGCCCGGAGACGCTCCCTCGTGCCCGCGCTGCCGCTGCGCCAGCTCGCGCGCCGCGCCTCGCTCTACGCGTCGGCATCGCTCGTGACGACGCTCGCCGTCTCGGGGCTCACGCTGACCGCGCTCATCGCGGGCTCCTGGCAGTCGATCGATCGAGACGTCGCCGCGCTCGAGACCGGGGGCGACGTGCGCGTCGTGCTCCCCGGTCGCGATCTCGTGCGCGGTCCCGACCCGGCCGCGACCGACGACCGGTTCGCCGTGCTCGACCGGGTGACGGCCGATGCGCCGGTCTTCCGCGGCGAGGTGCGGGTCGGTGCCGACAGTGCGCTGCTCGTCGCCGGTCCGGCTTCGGGCCTCGCTGCTGCGGCACCCGGCACGGGCATCGGGGCGGCGAGCGAGCCCCTCGCCCAGTCGGCGGCGGCGGCCGCGGTCGAACTTCCCGCCGGCGCGGCCGTGCTCGAGGTGCCCGTCGAGGTGCGGGCGCCGGCGGGCAGTACCGGCCGGATCTCGATCTCGGCGTGGATCCTCGGACCCGGCGGCGGTGCCAGCCGCCTTCCCGCCGGCGAGTTCGACGTCGCGAGCGGTGGCGGCACCGCACGCGCCGAGCTCGCGGATGCCACGCGGCCGCGTCTGCTCGGCCTGCAGGCGTCGCTCGCCGCGGTCGGCGGCGCCGAGGGCGTGCGGGTCTCGTTCGGGCCCCTCGAGCTCGACGGCGATGCGGTGGCGGCCGAGGTCTCGCCCACGCTCGAACTCTCCTCCACCGAGCCCGAGGCGCGGGCCACACTGACCAGCGGAGGCGAGCATCTCCTCCCGGTCGTGCTCTCGGCAGAGCTCGCCGAGCGCATCTCGGCCGACGTCGGCGGCGAGTTCGCCTTCCGGCTCGTCACGGGCGGCACCGAGATCGATGCCGTCGTCGCGGGCATCGTGCCCGCCGTGCCGACCGCCGGCGGCGCCGCGCTGCTCGTCGACCTCGGGGCGCTCGAGCGGGTCGCGTTCGACGCCGGCGGCGGCGTGCCGCAATTCGGCGAACGGTGGCTCGCGACATCCGACCCCGACCGCGTCGCGGCCGAACTCGACGCCGACCGGCGCTCGGGACTCGCGGTCAGTACGCGGGCGGATGCCTCGTCGACTCCGTTCATCGCACCCGCTCTCGCCGCCATGTGGGTGGGCAGCGCAGGCGCGCTCGCGTTCGCGCTCGTCGCGCTCGTCGCGCTCACGAGCGCCCTCGCGGGCAGCCGGTTCGGCGAGATCGTCGTGCTCCGCGCGATGGGCGTGCCGCCGCGCGTCCAGGCGCGCGCCCGATTCGCCGAGCTCGCGGTGGCCTTCGGCGCCGCCGTCGTCGCGGGCGTGCTCGCGGGCGGGCTCACCGCCGGCATGACCGCGCGGGAACTCGCCCGCGCCGCGGTCGCACGGCCGCCCGACGTGCTCGCCACCGCGCTCGCGCTCGACTGGGCCCCCTGGCTGCTCGGCGTCGGCACGTTCATCGTGCTCGCCGCGGCGATCGCCCTGAGCGCCGCTCGTGCGGTGCGAGGCCTCGCCGGCCGGCCCGGACTGCGGGAGGAGGAGCGATGAGCCGGCGCCCCCGCTCGGCGCTCACGCCGGCCGGCCTCCTCCGCCGGCAGTTCGCCGCCGCGCCGGTCGCCTCGGTCATGCTCGCGCTCCTCGTGTTCGCCGGAGCGATGCTCGCGACCGCCGTGCCGCGCGCGGTGACCGCGATGCACACCGCTGCGCTCGCGGAGCGCCTGGCGGAGTTCCCCGCCCGGGAGCTCGACGTGCTGACCGGAGGCCGTGGCCTGCCGGAGCTCGGGCCGTCGGAGGGCGGCACGACCCTGTCCGACGACATCGACGCCGTGTGGGGCGGCCAGGAGCAGCGGCTCCTGGCCATCCGCGACACGATGCCCGCGCCCCTCGCCGAGGTCACGGGCGACCCGCTGTCGGCGCTCGTCGCCGGGCCGAACGCCGCCCAGGTGGCGGGCGCCGCACCGGGCTCGACGTCGTACCAGCTGTTCCTCGGCTTCGACCCACGATTGCGCGAGCACGTCGAGCTGACGCGCGGCGAGTGGCCGGCAGCCCTCGACGGCGGCGTCGTCACGGAGCCCGAGATCGACGACGGCGAGTCCCCCGACGGCGCGATCGGGCCGCTGCAACCCGTCGAGCCGGTGCCGAGCGTCGAGCCGCTCGAGCTCGTCTTCGCCGAGCCCGTGGCCGAGGAGATGGGCTGGGCGATCGGCGAGGAGCGCACCATCCCGCTCGGCACCTCCGCCCAGGCCGTGCGCCTCGTCGGCACCTTCGCCCCCGTGGATCCCGGCGACGGGTTCTGGACGCACGTGCCGGTCACGCTCGAACCCTCGGTCGCATTCAGCGACGACGGCTCCCTCAGGATCACCGGTCTCGGATTCGCGGATGCCGCATCGTGGGCTGCGCTCGAGTTCGACCAGCTGCCGACGACCATGGAGGCCTGGTACCCGACCCTGCCCGACCGCATCCGCGCCGACCGCTCGACCGAGCTCCGCGCCGCGCTCGAGGAATTCACCACTCGCGTGCACCCGCTCGGCTCCGGCGGGGGGCCGTACTGGCACGCGACCGTCGGCGACGTCGGCTTCGTGAGCGGCCTCGCTGACGCGCTCGAGGATGCCGCGTCCGCGGCGGGCGCGAGCGACGCCGTGCTCGCCACGGTCGCCTCGGGTCCGATCGGCGTCATGATCGCCGTGCTCGTGCTGGGTGCGCGCGTCGTGTTCGAACGGCGTCGCCCCGGCCTCGAGCTCGCGGCGGCTCGCGGCGCATCGGATGCCCAGCTCCGCGGCATCCTCGTCATCGAGGGGCTCTCGATCGGGCTTCCCGCGGCCCTCCTCGGAGCGACCGCGGGCACGCTGCTCGTCTCCGCCGACGCCGGCGCGGGCGGCTGGGTCGTGGCACTCCTCTTCGGCCTCACCCCGGCCGGGTTGCTCGTCGTGTCGGTTCCGTCGTTGAGCCCGCTGCGTCGGGCCCGTGCCGACTTCGACGCTCCCGACCGCAGCCGGTGGCGATGGATCGCCGAAGCCCTCGTCGCGCTGCTCGCCGCGACTGCCGTCGTGCTCCTCGTCCGCCGCGGCGCCTCCACGTCGGCGGCGGCGGTGGGCGTCGATCCGCTGCTCGCGTCGGTGCCGCTCCTGCTCTCGCTGCTCGTCTGCCTCGTGGTGCTCCGGCTCTACCCGTTCCCGCTCGCAGCCGTCGTGCGCCGCGCCGCCCGCCGACCGGGCCTCGTCGCGTTCCTCGGCTCGGCCCGGGCGCTGCGCGACGCCTCGGCCGGCATCGTGCCCGTGCTCACGGTCGTCGTGGGCGTCTCGGTCGCGGTGTTCTCGACCGTGCTCCTCGGCACCCTGCATGCGGGCGTCGAACGCGCCGCCGACGCCCGGGTCGGCGCCGATGCCGCCGTCGCCGGCACGCCCTTCACGCTCGAACAGCAGGCCGCCTTCGCCGCCGTCGAGGGGGTCGAGGCGATCGCACCCGTCTACGCGACCGCGTCGGTGCAGATCGGCATCGACGGGCGGCTCCGCACGACGACCCTCATCGTCGTCGACGCCGAGGAGATGCGCCGTGTGCAGGCGGGCCGCACGGGTGCGACGCCGCTGCCGGCCGGTCTCGAGCGCACCGGTGACGACGCCGTGCCGGTGGTCGTCTCGCAGGTGATCGCGGATTCCATCGAGGGCGCCGCCGACCCCGAGATCGACGGCGAACCGTTCGAGGTGCTCGGGGTCGTCGCCGGTCGCACGGCGTACCTGCCTCGGGCGAGCTGGGTGCTCATGGACCGGGCGAACGCCGACGGGTTCACCAACACGCTCGTGCCGAGGACGGTGCTCGTGCGATTCGCTCCCGACGCCGACCCCGCTCGCGTGACCGCGGAGCTCGCCGAGATCGCCGGCGACGAGGCGACCGTCACGACGCCGTCGCAGCTGCTCGATGAGCTCCGCGCCGCCTCGGCGACACAGGGCCTCGTCGTCTCGCTCACCGCCGCGATCGCCGTCTCGAGCCTCCTCACCGCCCTCGCGATCATGCTGACGCTCGTCGTCGGCCGTCCGGCCCGCGAGCGGCTGCTGCCGCTCCTCTCCACGCTCGGGCTGCGCCGCGGCGGTGAGCGCGCGCTCGTCGCGTGGGAGGTCGGACCGGTGGTCGCCGTGTCGCTCCTCGCCGGGGCCCTGCTCGGGGCCGGCCTGCCGTTCCTCGTGCTGGAGGGCATCGACCTGCGCCCGTTCACCGGGGAGGACGCACAGCCCTCGGTCGCGTTCGACCCGTGGCTCCTGGCCGCGGTGCTCGCCGGAGCCGCGTTCGTGACCGGTGCCGCGATCACTCTCGCCGCTCGCGTCGGGGGCGGCGCGAACGCGGCGCGAGCGATGCGCAAGGAGGAGGATGGATGATCATGCCCACGACGAGCGAACCGCACATCCTGTGCACCGACCTGGTTCGCATCTTCAGCGCCGACGGCGTCGAGGTGCAGGCCCTGCAGGGGCTCAACCTGCGCGTCGATCCCGGCGAGATGGTCGCGGTCGTCGGTGCGTCGGGGTCGGGCAAATCGACGCTGCTCACGATCCTCTCGGGCCTCGACACCGCCACGGCCGGTGTCGCCCGGGTGGCGGGTCACGACCTGCTGACGATGGGAGCCCGAGAACGAGTCGCGTACCGTCGGCGCACCGTCGGCTTCGTGTGGCAGCAGACCTCGCGAAATCTCCTCCCCTACCTCACCGCGGCCGAGAACGTCGCGCTCGCGATGAACGTCGCCCGCACCCGCCGCGGCGCCGCCCGCGCGCAGCGGGTCGGAGAACTGCTCGAGCTGCTCGACGTCGGCGACGCACACGACCGTCGTCCGGGTGAGCTCTCGGGCGGCCAGCAGCAGCGCGTGGCGATCGCCGTCGCGCTCGCGAACGATCCGCTCGTGCTGCTCGCCGACGAGCCGACGGGCGAGCTCGACGAGGCCACGTCCGTCGCCGTGCTCGAGGCCATGCGCGGCGTGAACGAGGAGCTCGGCGTGACGACCCTCATCGTCACGCACGACCCGGCCGTCTCGGGCCACGTCCGGCGCACGGTGCAGATCCGCGACGGTCGCACGTCCACCGAGGTGCTGCGCTCGACCCACGTCGACGAGCACGGCGAGGAGCAGCACGTCGCCGAGGAGTTCGCGGTGCTCGACCGGGTCGGACGCCTGCAGCTGCCGCACGACTTCATGCAGAGCCTCGAGCTCCGCGATCGGGTGCGGCTCGCGCTCGAGCCCGACCACGTCGGCGTCTGGCCCGGGCACGAGGGCGCGAGGCCCGCCACCACGGCCGGCGAGCGCGAGCGTGAGCCGCACCCCACCGGCCGGCCGCGCGGGCGGCATGCCGCCCCGGCCGCCGATGACGCCCCGCACCGGTCCGACGGGGGCGGCGCTCGGGTTGCGGCATCCGACCCCGATGCCTCGAGCGAGGAGCGACGATGAGCACCCTGCGCGCCGAGTCGGTGAGCCGCACCTTCGAGACGAAGGGCGGCGCCGTGCACGCCGTCGACGGCGTCTCGCTCGAAGTGAGGCCCGGCGAACTCCTCGTCGTGACCGGCCCGTCCGGCGCCGGCAAGACCACGCTGCTCAACCTGCTCGGCGGCCTCGATCGGCCGACCGCGGGCCGGGTCCTGCTCGGCGACGACGAGCTGTC
>JAPSJT010000303.1 GCA_031178045.1 Agromyces sp. | reverse complement strand
TCGCGCATCCCGAGGCGCGTGCTGAAGGGCGGCTCTCACCTGTGCTCGCCCGAGTACTGCCTGCGCTACCGCCCCGCGGCGCGCTCGCCGCAGGCCGACGACACGGCGACGACCCACATCGGCTTCCGCTGCGCGCGCGACGTCGCCTGACGCGTCCAGTCAGGCGGCCCGTCGTCACTCCCGGCGGGGCGAGCGCTCGGCGGTCGGCAGGTCGTGCACGGCCGGCCCCTCGATTCGCCGGCCGGATGCCTCGAACCGCGAGCCGTGCAGCGGGCAGTCCCAGCTCGCCTCGGCATCGTTCCAGCGCAGCACGCCGCCGAGGTGCGTGCACACGGCGCGGACGGCGCACGTGCGCCCGTCGACCGTCGAGATGCCGTACGGCACCCCGCCGCGCGAGACGACGACGCCCTCGCCCTCGGCGGGTTTGCGCGCCGGCGCGGGATGCAGCTGCACGGCGGCCCAGCCCGTCGCGAGCCGTCGCCCGACGGTCGCGTTCTCGGCGATGCCGCGGCCGAGATCGGAGGGACGGGTCACTCGCGTGCCGAGCACGCGGATCCATGGGCGCTGCTCGCGCCACGGCTGCCCGAGGATCTCGGACGAGATGCGGATCGCCGCCGCCACCCCGTTCGTGAGCCCCCATTTGGCGTACCCCGTCGCGACCCACACGCGGCCGCGGCCCCGCGGCATCCGACCGACGAAGGGCACGAGGTTCGCCGAGGTGTAGTCCTGCGCCGACCACGACGCGACGCGTTCGGCGCCCGGGAAGTGCTCGCGCGTCCAGTCCTCGTACTCGCGCACGCCGGCGGCCGGGGATGCCACGCGCCCCACGGCGTGCGCACCGCCGCCGACGATCAGCAGCTTCGGCGCGGCCTCCGTCTCGGCGGCGGATGGATCGGGTGTCGTGCGGATCGACCGGGTGGGCGAGTCGACCGACAGGTAGAGACCGGGCGCCGGCAGCTCGGTCACACGGAAGGCCGAGAGATAGGAGCGGGAGTGCCGGGTCTTCGCGAAGTAGAGGCCGCGGCCCAGGATCGGCGCGGCCGTCGCCACCACGACCGCATCGGCGAGCACGGTGCCCTGCGTCGTGATCACCTCCGCCGGCTCCGACGCATCCACCCCCGTCACGCGAGCACCGGTGAGCAAGGTGCCGCCGATCGACGTGAACTCCTCGGCGAGCGCGTCGGCGAGCCGCACGGGGTCGAGCGCGAGCTGGTCGGCGAGCGCGACCGCGCCCTCGAACGGGAAGCCCACCGGCATCCGCCCCACTCGTTCGACCGGCAGGCCGGCCTCACGCGCCGCCTCGTATTCGCCGTCGACCGCGTCGAGGCCCTCGGGGGACTGCGCGTAGCTGTACGCCGGCTCGAGTGCGAACGGCACGCCGAGTGCACGGGCAGTGTCCGCGATCCAGCGCTGCCCGTCGAGGTTCGCCTCAACGTAGGCGCGCGTCACGCGGGCCGAATGCGAGCGGCGGATGCGACGGAGCCGGTCGCCCTGCAGCACCGACGCCTTGCCGGTGTTGGCGCCGGTCGCGAGCGCGGCCACCTCGCGCGCCTCGATGATCGCGACGTCGCGGCCGGCGCGGGCGAGCATGAGCGCCGTCGCGAGTCCGGTGATGCCGGCGCCGATGACCGCCACGTCGAAGCGCCGGTCGTCGACCGGGGCGGCGGTCGCCGACGTACCCTCGGCGCGCGCGGCCGGGAGTTCGCGGCCGGTCCTCCAGATCGACGTCATGGACGCCAGTCAAGACCCGTATGACCGCGTCGGCAACGGGTTGACGACCCGGCCGGGGCAGCGTCAACCGGCGAGGAGCGCCGTCTTCAGCCGCACCGGGTCGACGCGCCAGTAGTCGTGCACCTCGCCGTCGATGAGGAGCACGGGGATCTC
>JAPSJT010000112.1 GCA_031178045.1 Agromyces sp. | reverse complement strand
GCCTCGATCGAGTGGAGCGGCGAGAAGGTGCTGCTGAAGGCGAACACCGAAGAGCGGGTGAAGGCCGTGCTCGAGGTGCTCGAGTCCAAGTTCATCAAGCGCGGCATCACGCTGCGTTCGCTCGACGAGGGCGAGCCGTACGCGTCGGGCAAGGAGTTCCGTATCGAGGTCGGACTGAAGAACGGCATCGACAGTGAGAACGCGAAGAAGATCTCGAAGATCATCCGCGATGAGGCGCCGAAGTCGGTGAAGTCGCAGATCCAGGGCGACGAGCTCCGGGTCTCGTCGAAGAGCCGCGACGACCTGCAGGCGACCATGGCGCTGCTGAAGGGCAAAGACCTCGACGTCGCGCTGCAGTTCGTGAACTTCCGCTGAGCGTGACCGACGAGACCGACGGCGAGCGGATGCCGCAGCCGGGCGTCGACGTGCCCGACCGGCGAGGGCGCACGGGGCTCGACCGGGTCGGCCGCGACCTCGACCGCAACCCCCGTGTGCGAGTGCGCGACGTGCGCGTGCTCACGTCGAACTGGTACGTCACTCGGGTCACGACGTTCGACTTCGAGCACGCCGACGGGCGCTGGACCACCGAGGAACGCGAGACGTACGACCGCGGCGACGGCGCGTGCATCCTGCTGTACGACCTCGAGGAGCGCACGGTGCTGCTCACCCGGCAGTTCCGTTTCCCGGTGTACGTGAACGGGCACCCCGACGGCATGCTCATCGAGACGGCCGCCGGGCTGCTCGACGAGGACGACCCCGAGACCGCGATCCGCCGCGAGGCCGAGGAGGAGACGGGGCATCCGGTCGGTGACGTCGAGCACGTCTTCGACGCCTACATGAGTCCCGGCTCGGTCACCGAGAAGCTGCACTTCTTCGCCGCGCCGTACGTGCGCGGCACGGTCGTCGACGGCGCACGGGCCGGACTCGCCGATGAGGGCGAGGACATCGAGGTGCTCGAGGTGTCGTTCGACGACGCGATCGAGCGCATCGGCCGCGACATCGTCGACGCGAAGACGATCATGCTGCTGCAGTGGGCGGCGCTGCGCGGGCCGTTCGTGCCCTGGCGCTGACCGCGCTACGTGCGGCGCGGCTTGTGCGGCCTCGGCGGGACGACGCTCCACGGCAGTTCGATGCCGGCACGCGCCAGCCGCTTCAGGAGGCCGTCGTGGGGCCCGGGAGCGTTTCCGCCCTTGGTCGTCGTGAGTATCTCCGAATCCGGTTCGAGGTCGTCGTTCAACAGGTCGTGCAACTCGAGCTGATGTTGGTCGGAGACGACCACGTTCGAAACCGAGGTGACTCGCCGGCCGCCGTTCGCCGTTCGCTCCAGCTGCACGACGAGATCCACCGCCGCGATGTGGCGGCGGACGAGTTCCGACGACAGACCGGCGCTCCCGAGGATGGCCAGCGTCTCGAGACGGTCGAGGGCGGTCCGCGGCGAATCCGCATGGATCGGAGCCAGCACGCCTCCGGCTCCCGATCGCATCGTCAAGAGCACGTCGATGCTGTCCTCCCCGCGGATGTCTCCGAACACGAAGTAGTCGGGATGCAGACGCAGCGCGCGGCTGGCGAGGTCGCGCTTCGTGGATCCGGGCGCCCGACCCGAGACGGCTGTGCCGGTTTCCAGCCGAATGACGTTCGGATGCCGGAGTCGGAACTCGGCGACATCCTCGATCGTGATGATCCGTCGCTCCATCGGAATGAATGCGGAGAGGGCGTTGATCAGCGTCGTCTTGCCGCTTCCGGGTGCACCCGAAACGACGACATTGAGGCCCCCTCGCATCGCAGCATCCAGGATGGTGCAGGCCTCACGGCTCAAGGTGCCGGATTCGACGAGGTCGTCGGCGGTCCACGCACTCCGCGGCGTCGCCCGGATGACGAGGGCGGATCCGTCGGCGGAGAGCGGGGGTATCACCCCGCTCGCGCGTCCGGCGTCACCCAGCCTGGCTTCCAGCGCGGGCGCGCCTTCGTCGAGTGGATGGCCCGACCCCACGGCGATCCGCTCCATGAGGCTTCGCAATTCTCCCTCGCTCGTGAACCGATGCGGTGTCTCGACGACGACGCCGTCGCGCTCAACGGCGATGCGGTCGAATCTGCTCACGATGATCGCGTCGACGGTCTCCTCCTCGAGCAGCGACTGCAGTGGCCCCAGACCGAGTGGGTCGCCGTCCGTGACCTCATTGCCGGACACCTCGTCGCCTCACCGTCGAATCCGCAGCCTCCTCTGCTTGAGGCGGGGTCTCGTACGAGTGGTTCCGGGTGTGGAGCACATGGTGTCACCTTCGGGCAGTGGGCTCACCGACGTCCCCTCGGGTGAAGGGTCGATTTTGCGTGCGGGTACACGCGATCCGCCTCAAGCTACACGGGGCCTAGCGGAGCACGTACTCCCCGAACGGGGGGAAAAGGGGCCCTACCTCCTGTGTCAGCCAGGAGCGACACCAGGGCCGACGAGGAGTATCGCGACCGAAGCCCCGGCGAGCATCGACGGCCCGAACGGAATCGACCCCCGCAGGGTGACCCGCCGCAGCGCCAGCGCGACGAGCGCGATCACTCCGCCGACGACGAACGCGGCGAGCAGGCCGATGAGCCACGCGTTGAGGCCGAACCAGCCGAGCAGCAGCCCGATGACGAGGGCGAGCTTCACGTCGCCCATTCCCATCGACGACGGCGAGAGGAGGGCGAGCACGAAGTACACCGCGAACATGGCGAGCGAGCCGAGCAGCGCCCAGAGCAACGGCCACCAGGAGCCGGCGGCCCACGTCGCGGGCACGAGGAGCACGGCGATCACGCCGAGCACCGGGAAGATCACGGCGTTCGGTAGGCGCTTCTCGGCGAGGTCGACGAGGGTGAGCACCGTCGCGGCGGCGGCGAACGCCAGCAGCGACGGCAGGACCGGCGCGAGGCCGAAGCGCAGCACGAGGGCGCCGAACCCGACCGCGGTGAGCACGGCGGCGGCGATGCGAATCCTGCGCAGCGGCATCCGGACGCCGTTCGAGACCCGCTGCGTCCAGGCGGCCAGCGGCCACCAGCCGAGCGCCGCGCCGGCGACGACCGCGACGATGACCGCGACCGCGACCGCCGAGGTGGGCACGGTGGCGAGCGGCGGCATGCTGTGCAGCGTATCGGGTCGGCGAACCGACACCGCGGAGGGTGTGGAAAGCGGCCGCGGCTACTCGACGAGCTCGCCGCGCGAGATGCCGACCATCTCGTCGCGGGGCACGACCTTGATGCGCGCCCGTCCCTCGGCCGAGCCGAGCGCCTGCTCGTGCTCGTCGAGGCGGTGCCAGCCGTCGAGGTCGGTCCACTGGATGCCGCGGGACTCGAGCAGCTCGATGACGGACTCCTCCGATGGCGACTCTGGTTGCCACCAGTTGCCGAGGTCGTTGATGACGTGCTTGATCGTCTCCATCGCATCGGACTTCGTGTGCCCGATGAGCCCGACCGGTCCACGCTTGATCCAGCCGGTGGCGTAGACGCCGTACATCTGACGGGGTTCGCCCGTCTCCTCGTCGTACGTCAGCACCTGGCCCTCGTGGTTCGGGATGACGCCGTACTTCTCGTCGAACGGGATGCCGGGCAGGGGCGACCCGAAGTAACCGACGGCGCGGTAGACGGCCTGCACCGGCAGCTCGCGGATCTCACCCGTGCCGACGACGCCGCCGGCACCGTCGGTCGCGGTGCGCTCCCAGCGGATGGCGCCGACCCGGCCCGTGCCGTCGTCGACGAGCTCGAGGGGCTTCGCGAAGAAGTGCAGGTGCAGCCGCCGCGACGCCTGGCCGACCTCGCGCTTGCGCCACTGCTGCAGCACCTTGTCGATGACGAAGACCTGCTTGTTGCCCGACACGGCGGCGCGCGCCGCGTCGTCGTAGTCGAAGTCCTCGTCGTAGACGATCATGTCGACATCGCGCAGCTCGCCGAGCTCGCGCAGCTCGAGCGGCGTGAACTTCACCGAGGTCGGGCCGCGGCGACCGAAGACGTGCACGTCGGTCACGGGCGACGCCGCGAGACCGGCGGCGACGTTCGCGGGGATCTCGGTCGGCATGAGATCTTCGACGTGCTTCGCGAGGATGCGCGAGACGTCGAGGGCGACGTTGCCGTTGCCGATCACGGCGATCTCGCGCGCGTCGAGCGGCCACTCGCGCGGGAAGTCGGGGTGCCCGTCGAACCAGCTGACGAACTCGGCGGCCCCGTACGAGCCCTTGAGGTTGATGCCCGGCAGATTGAGCGAGGCATCCCGCACGGCACCCGTCGCGAAGATCACCGCGTTGTAGTGCTTCTTCAAGTCGTCGAGCGAGATGTCCTCGCCGAAGCGCACGTTGCCGAAGATGCGGATGTCGCCGCGGTCGAGCACCTCGCGCAGCGCCGTGATGATGCCCTTGATCCGCGGATGGTCGGGGGCGACGCCGTAGCGCACGAGCCCGTACGGCGCCGGCAGGTGGTCGAACAGGTCGATCGAGACATCGAAGTTCCGCTCGGCCTTCAGCAGGATGTCGGCGGCGTAGATGCCGGCGGGGCCGGCGCCGACGATCGCGAGTCGCAGCTTGTTCCTCGTCACGTGAGTGGTCTCCATCAGGTTGGGGCGCGCCGCCGGGTGCGGGGCGCTCAGCTCTGTCGCTCCACGACGGTCTCGGCGAAGCGCGTCAGCGCCTTCTTGACGCTGCCCTCGGGCAGGGGTTCGAGCGCGGCCACCGCCTCGCGGGCCCAGCGATGCGCCTCGGCGAGCGTCGCCCGGGTCGCCTCGTGCCCGCGCAGCTCGGCGACGATGCCGTCGACCGTCGCTCGCGACGGCACGATGCGCGACGCGAGGGTGTTCGTGTCGAGCGGATCGCCGGCATCGGCGGAGTCGGTCACGATCACCACGTCGCGCTCGATGCGCTCGAGCAGATCGGCGGATGCCGCATCCGTGCGCGCGAACTCGGCGAGCCGCAGCAGCGGCAGCGTGACCACCCCGGCGCGCAGGTCGGTGCCGGGCACCTTGCCGGTTGCTTCAGGTTGCGGCGACAGGTCGATGACGTCGTCGATGAGCTGGAACGCGACCCCGATCTTCTCGCCGAACTCGACGATCGGCTTCTCGAACGCCGGGTCGGCGCCCGAGAAGACGACGCCCGACTGCGCGGCGGCGGCGATGAGCGATCCGGTCTTGTCGGCGAGCACCTGGATGTAGTGGGCGATCGGGTCGTCGTGGTCCGTGGGGCCGACGGTCTCGTGCAGCTGGCCGAGCACGAGCCGTTCGAACGTGTCGGCCTGCATGCGGATCGCCCGCTCGCCGAGGCTCGCCATGAGCTGGCTGGCCCGGGCGAAGAGCAGGTCGCCCGTGAGGATCGCGACCGAGTTGCCCCACACCGTCTGGGCGCTCGGGACGCCGCGGCGGCGCTCGGAGTCGTCCATGACGTCGTCGTGGTAGAGCGAGCCGAGGTGCGTGATCTCGATGGCTTCGGCGGCGGTGACGACGTCGTCGGTGATGCCGGCCCCGAGCTGCGCGGTGAGCAACGTGAGCATCGGTCGTACCCGCTTGCCGCCGGCTTCGAGCAGGTAGCGCGTCGAGACATCCGCGATCGAATCGGCGAAGCTCACCTCGTGCAGGAGACCGGCTTCGACCCGCTCGATGCCCGCATCGATCGCCTTCGCCATCGCTCGGTCGGCGGCGGTCGCGAAGACGCGCTCGCTCAGGCCGAGGTTGGCGGCGAGCGAGGAACCGCGTCGCGCGACCGGATGGCTCGGATTCACGCCCTCCAGCCTACCGGTGCCCCGGGGAGCGGCCATGACCCGGATGTCGAAGCGAGCGGCGCGGATTCGCCGGTCAGGCGAGCGGTTTGCGGCCGCGGTGGAGCGCCACGACACCCATCGTGAGGTTGCGCCACTCGACATCGACCCAGCCCGCCTCGCGGATCCACCCGGCGAGCGTCGCCTGGTCGGGCCACGCGTTGATCGATTCGTTGAGGTAGTCGTAGGCGGTGTCGTTCGAGCTGGAGAGCTTCACGAGCGGCGGCATGACGTAGCGCTGGTAGGCGTGGTACCCCGCCCGCACGAGTCCGATCGGCGGCCGCGAGAACTCGCAGATGACGAGCCGGCCGCCCGGCTTGGCGACGCGGAAGAACTCGGCGAGCGCCAGCTTCGGCTCGTTGACGTTGCGCAGTCCGAACGAGATCGTGACGGCGTCGAACTCGTCGTCGCCGAACGGCAGCTTCGTGGCATCCGCCTCGACGAACACGAGGTTCGGCACGTGCGCCTGACGGCGCCGGCCCACCTCGATCATGCCCGGCGAGAAGTCGGCGGCGACGACGGAGGCCCCCGACTTCGCGAAGCTCGCGCTCGAGGTGCCGGTGCCGGCGGCGACGTCGAGGATGCGCTCCCCGCGTCTCGGGGCGACCGCGCGCGTGGTCGCGAGCCGCCACAGCGGGGCGTTGCCGACCGAGAGCACGGTGTTCGTGCGGTCGTAGCGGGCGGCGACCCGATCGAACATCGCCGACACCTGGCTGGGGTCCTTGCCGAGGTCTGCGCGTGTCATCCTCCGATTCTACGGCGGTCCCGTGGGCGCGGCCGGGGCATCCTCGGCGCTCGAGCATCGCCTCCTCGACGGCCGCCCCCGGGTCCATACGTGGGAATGCATCCGGGGCTCCGTCGGTTGTATCAAGGGTGGCCGGCGCCGATGCACCGGTCACGCTGAGCGAGAGGAACCGCATGAAGGCCATCTGGAACGGCGCCGTGATCGCCGAGTCCGACGAGACCGTCGTCGTCGAGGGCAACCACTACTTCCCTCGCGAGGCGCTCGACGAGCGCTACTTCGCCCCGAGCGACAACCGCTCCGTCTGCCACTGGAAGGGCACCGCGAGCTACTTCCACGTCGAGGTCGACGGCAAGCGCAACCCCAACGCGGCCTGGACCTACCCCACCCCGTCCGACGCGGCCGCCGAGATCGCCGGCCACGTCGCCTTCTGGCACGGCGTCGACGTCATCGCCGCCTGACCCGCGCGTAGGCTGATGCGGTGACCCACCTGGATGCCGCAGCCACGAGCCGCGCCCACCCCCGGCTCGTCGTGCGCACCGAACCGGTCGACGAGCTCGCGCCCCTGATTCCACGCGCCGACCCGCGGCATCCGCTGCTCTGGATGCGCCGCGGCGAGGGCATCGTGGGCCTCGGCGAGACGCTGCGCATCGAGACGAGCGGGCCCGCCAGGGTGGAGGACGCGGCCGCCGCGTGGACCGAGCTCGCCGCCCTGGCCGACATCGACGACCGGGTCGGCCTGCCCGGCACCGGACTCGTCGCGTTCGGCGCGTTCGCCTTCGCCGACGAGTCCGCGTCGACGAGCGTGCTCGTCGTGCCCGAGCTCGTGCTCGGCCGCCGCGAGGGCCGCGCCTGGGTGACGCGCATCGCCCTCTCGACGGGCGATTCCGACGCCGCGGATGCCGCGGGCGGCGCGCCCCTCGAGATCCCCGAGCCCGCGCCGAAGCGGCGGGTTCCCCGCGTCGCCTTCGCCCCGGGCGCCGTGCCGCCCGACGCGTACGAAGCGGCCGTGGCCGAGGCGGTGCGCCGGATCGACGCCGGCGAGCTCGAGAAGGTCGTGCTCGCCCGTCAGCTCCTCGGCGAGCTGCACGAGGAGGACGGCCTGCGGGCGACGATCACCCGACTCGCCGAGGACTACCCCGACACGTGGGTGTTCGCCGTCGACGGCCTCATCGGCGCGAGCCCCGAGACCCTCGTCCGCGTCGACCACGGCACCGTCTCGGCACGAGTGCTCGCCGGCACGACCTCGCGCGGCGCGGGCGAGGCATCCGACCGGGAACGCGCCGCGACACTCGCCGCCTCGCCGAAGGATCGCGCCGAGCACGCACTCGCCGTCGCGAGCGCCGTGAAGCGACTCGCCCCGCACACGCGCCGGCTCGATACGAGCCCCGAGCCGTTCACGCTGCAGCTGCCGAACCTCTGGCACCTCGCGACCGACCTCAAGGGCACCCTCGGCGACGGCTCGACGGCGCTCGACCTCGTGCGCGCGGTGCACCCGACCGCCGCCGTAGCCGGCACCCCGCGGCGCGTCGCACTCTCGGTGCTCGCCGAGCTCGAGGGATTCGACCGCGGCCGCTACGCCGGCCCGGTGGGTTGGGTCGACGGCGACGGCGACGGCGAGTGGGCGATCGCACTGCGCTGCGCCCAGGTCGAGGCCGACGGCACGGTCGCGGCGTATGCCGGTTGCGGCATCGTGCACGACTCCGTGCCGGCCGACGAGCTCGCCGAGACCGACATGAAGTTCCGGCCGATCGTCGAGGCCTTCGGCGGCTGAGCGGCCGGGGCCCGCACACGCGCGGTG
>JAPSJT010000302.1 GCA_031178045.1 Agromyces sp. | reverse complement strand
GACCCCGCGATGTCGAAGCCGACGAGCGCCGCGACGCCGAGCATGCCGAGCACGATGCCGATCCAGTTGACGCGCGACAGGCTCGACGGCCGGCCCATCGCGAAGGCGATGGCGACGCCGGCGAGCGGCACGGTCGCGAGCAGCAGTCCGGCGGTCGAGCTCGGCAGGCGCTGCTCGGCCGAGCTCAGGAAGTACCACGGCAGCACGATCTCGACGATCGTGTAGGCGAGCATCGGCTTCCACCGCCGAACGACCTGCGCCACCTCGCGTCGGAAGAACGCGAGCGGCATCAGCAGGATCGCCGCGAGGGCCGACCGCGCGAGCACGACCATCGCGGGATCGAGCTCGCTCACCGCGACCTTGATGAACAGGTACGGGATGCCCCAGGCGATCCCGAGCGCGACGAACAGGATCAGTCCTCGACGAGTCACCAGCTCATTCTGCGGCGTGCCTCCGACAGCGGTCGACGACGGGCTGCCGACGCTCGGCGATATCCTGCCGCGCGCGAAGCCGCCGACGGGATGCGTCGGCGGCCCCGCTCGGTGGCGTCAGCTGGCTGCGAGCAGCTCGAGGGTGTCGATCACGCGGTTCGAGAAGCCCCACTCGTTGTCGTACCAGGCGACGACCTTGACGTGCTTGCCGTCGACGCGCGTGAGCGCGGCGTCGAAGATCGACGAGGCCGGGTTACCGGTGATGTCGGAGGAGACGAGCGGGTCCTCGGAGTACTCGAGCACACCGGCGAGCGCTCCCGACGCGGCCTCGCGGTAGGCGGCGAGCACCTCGTCGCGGGTGACCTCGCGCGAGACGGTCGTGTTGAGCTCGACGATGGAGCCGACCGGCACGGGCACGCGGATCGAGTCGCCCGACAGCTTGCCGTCGAGGCCCGGCAGCACGAGCCCGATCGCCTTCGCGGCGCCGGTCGTGGTGGGAACGATGTTCACCCCGGCCGCGCGGGCGCGGCGCGGGTCGCGATGCGGGCCGTCCTGCAGGTTCTGCTCCTGCGTGTACGCGTGCACGGTCGTCATGAACCCGTGCTCGATGCCGGCGAGGTCGTCGAGCACCTTCGCGAGCGGAGCGAGCGCGTTGGTCGTGCACGACGCGTTCGAGATGATCGTGTGGGCGGATGCGTCGTACGCCTCCGTGTTCACGCCGTAGGCGAGGGTCACGTCGGCGCCGTCCGACGGCGCCGACACGAGCACCTTCCGCGCGCCGGCCTCGAGGTGCGCCTTCGCCGCCTCGGCGGAGGTGAAGCGTCCCGTCGACTCGAGCACGAGGTCGACCTCGAGCTCCTTCCACGGCAGGTTCGCGGGATCGCGCTCGGCGAGCACCGTGATGCGGCGGCCGTCGACGATGAGCACGTCTCCCTCGACCTCGACCGGGCGGCCGAGCCGGCCGAGCGAGCTGTCGAAACGGAGCAGCTGCGCGAGCGCCTTCGGGTCGGTGAGGTCGTTGACGGCGACGACCTCGAGGTCGGAGTCGCGCTCGAGCAGGGCGCGGAGGGTGTTGCGGCCGATGCGTCCGAAGCCGTTGACGGCGATACGGGTCATGGGGTGGTTCCTTTCGTTCCCATCCACCATCGTTCGGCGACCCCGGGCGCGACAGTGGCAGTCGAGACATTGGGCGCAAGGATTACGCCAACCGTACCGCCACCGACCGCAAGGATCCTGCCGCAACCTCGCCGGCCGCGGCATCCGTCGATGCGGCTCCATACCGCTCGAACCGCGAGCGGGCCCGCCCTATCGAGCACCTCGCGGCCGCCGGTTCTCCCGGCCCGCGACGAAGAAGCCCATGGCGGCGAGCGCGATCACCCCGGCCGCGAGCGGCGGCACGACAGCCAACTCGGCCAGGCCGACGACGAGCGAGGCGAGCGCGGCGCCGATCGCGATCCCGAGGT
>JAPSJT010000301.1 GCA_031178045.1 Agromyces sp. | reverse complement strand
CGGTACCGGTACCGCAACCGCGACATGGCCGACCTCGAGGCGCAGCTCGTCGCGGCATCCGACGCCCGGCGCCGGGTCATCGTGACCGACGGCGTCTTCTCGATGGACGGCTACATCGCCCCGCTGCAGCAGATCTGCGACCTCGCCGAACGCTACGACGCGCTCGTCTTCGTCGACGACTCGCACGCGGTCGGCTTCGTCGGCGAGCACGGCCGCGGCACCCCCGAGTACTGCGGCGTCGAGGGTCGTGTCGACATCACGACCGGCACGTTCGGCAAGGCGCTCGGCGGGGCGTCCGGCGGGTACGTGGCGGCTCGCGCCGAGATCGTCGCGCTCCTGCGCCAGCGAGCACGTCCGTACCTCTTCTCGAACACGCTCGCCCCGGCGATCGTCGCGGGCACGCTGCGGGCGCTCGAGCTCGTCGAGGGATCGGGGGAGCTGCGCGCGACGCTGCGCTCGAACGCGGCGCTGTTCCGATCGCTCATGACGGATGCCGGATTCGAGCTGCTGCCCGGTGAGCACCCGATCGTGCCGGTGATGTTCGGCGACGCCGTGCTCACCGCGCGCGTGGCGGCCGCGCTGCAGGAGCGCGGCGTCTACGTGACCGCATTCTCGTATCCCGTGGTGCCCAAGGGCGCGGCGCGCATCCGCGTGCAGCTCTCGGCGGCGCACTCGGAGGAGGAGATCCGCCGCTGCGTGGCCGCGTTCGTCGAGGCTCGAGACGCGGTGCTCGGCGCGCCTGCCCCTGCCCCCGCCGCGGAGTAGCCCCGCCGTCCTGCACCCCACTCGAATCGATTCGGCCTAGAATCGGGCGCATGCAGACGGATTCCGCGCCGAGGCCGACGCTCGCCGACGTGGCGGCCAAGGCGGGCGTCTCCGCATCGACCGCGTCGCTCGCCTTCAGCGGCTCCGGTCCGGTGTCGGATGCCACGAAGGAGCGCGTGCTCGCCGCCGCCGACGCGCTGGGCTACGGGGGCCCCGACCCGCGAGCCCGCTCCCTCCGGCGCGGACGCTCGGGCATCGTCGGCGTCGTGCTCGAGGAACGCGTGCGCGCGGCCTTCCTCGATCCCGTGAAGATCCAGATGCTCGACGGCATCACCGAGGGCATCGCGCCGCTCGGCGCCGGCCTCCTGCTCCTCACCGACACGGGCGAGGTCGACGGCAACGCCGTGAGCATCGAGAGCGCGCCCGTCGACGCCGTCGTGCTCATCGGCTGCAGCCCCCGCCTCGGGCACTCCGTCGAGGCACTGCGCCGCCGCGGCATCCCGACCGTCGCGATCGAGGGGGCCGCCGGCGAGGACATCCCCGAGATCTCGATCGACAATCGGGAGGCGACGCGTCGCGGTGCGGAGTACCTGAAGGAGCTCGGCCACACCGAGGTCGCGCTCGTCACGCTGCCGTTCGACGCGGCTCGCACCCGTGGGCCGCTGACGCCCGCGCTCGTCGCCGCGTCGACCGCCGACACCGCGAGCGAGCGCCTGCTCGGTGCGCGGGACGTGTTCCCCGAGGCGACCGGCCGTGCCGCGGCCGCGAGCTCGATCGAGGAGGGCCTCGAGGCGGGTCGAGCGCTGCTCGCCGACCCCGCGAACCGCCCGACGGCGATCATCGCGCAGAGCGACCTGCTCGCGGCGGGCGTCATCCAGGCGGCGGAGGAGCTCGGCGTCGCCGTGCCCGCAGAGCTCAGCGTGCTCGGCTTCGACGGCATCCGGGTCGACGGGCTGCAGCACGACCTGACGACGCTCGTGCAGCCCTCGGTCGCCAAGGGGCGCGCCGCGGGCGAGGCCGTCGTGCAGCTGCTCGCGGGCGAGCCGCCGCGGTCGCGTTGCTTCACGAGCTCCCTCCACGTCGGCGACACCACGGCGCCGCCGCGCGGCCGGCGCTGAGGCCCCGGCCT
>JAPSJT010000111.1 GCA_031178045.1 Agromyces sp. | reverse complement strand
TCGCACCGGATCCGGATGCTCCCGGCCACGTGACCCGGGCGGGCACTGAAGCTAAACTGAGGATCATTCGCACAGGGAGGTGTCGCATGCTCACCGTGGAAGCCCTCGTCACCGCCGTGTTCGTCATGGTGCTCATCGGGGCGAGCATCGCGAGCGCGGACACCGCGCGCAGCGAGCAACGGCTGCGAAGACTCGAGCGCGGCGATCCCGCCGCCGCCGACGCCGTGCGTCGGGCGCGGGCGGCCGCCGACTACGCACGCGGCGGCTTCTTCGGGCTCGATGCGATCGCGCTCCTCTGCACGCCGAGCCGCCGGAGCATCCACGTCGGCGGCGACCTCGAGGAGCTCGAGCCCCAGCCCGAGGCGCGGCCCCGAGTCGCGACCACCTCGCCCGAGGTCCGCGCGCACGGGGAGGCACGGCCATCGGATGCCGCCGCGCCCGTGGGTTCGGACGACCGCCGCGACGCGGCATCCGCTCGTCTCAGTCGCCGGGGGGTGCGAACAGCCCGGGCCACCACGCGACGGCCAGCGGGTATCCGATGAAGGAGACCATGTCGAGGATCCAGTGCGCGACCACGAGGGGCATCGTGCGCCCCCAGCGGTGGTAGCACCATCCGAAGACGAGACCCATCGCGACGTTCCCGGCGAACGGGCCGAAGCCCTGGTAGAGGTGGTAGGTGCCGCGGAGCAGCGCACTCGAGACGATCGTCGACCATGGTCCGAGTCCGAGCTCGCGGAGTCGCGTGAAGAGGTAGCCGACGACGATGACCTCTTCGGTCAGCGCCGCCTTCAGTGCCGCGAGCACGAGGATCGGCACCGTCCACCAGTGCGTGTCGAGGGGGGACGGCACGACCGTGACGGTCCAGCCGGCGATGCGGCCGAGCGCGTAGAGGGCGATCCCGGGAACGCCGATCACGGCGACGAGTGCGAGTCCGGACGCCGCGTCGCGGCCCGGTCGCGAGAGGTCGAGCCCGATCCGGCGGAACGGGTTCGCGCCCGGCTGCGCGAGCAGGTACAGCGCGAGCGCGACGACGAAGAGCCCGAAGAAGACGTCGAGGAACTGGTACGTGAAGTCGAGCCACTCGCGCGTCGAACGTGACGGGTTGAGGGCCGCCGACTGCTCGGCGAGCGGCCGCTCGTCAGTGACCCGCGCGACGATGGAGACGATCGAGTAGACGGCGGATGCGCCGAGCGAGAGCCCGAGCACGATGAGCACCTCGAGCCGCAGTCGTCGTGCATCGTGCATGTCGCAATCCTCGCATGACGACCCGGAACGCAACGATCGTGCGTGGAGGCGCCGGAATTCGGACGGTCCCGAGCTGCTAGGTTGCGCATCGGTAACGGTTTCCATCCCGGCTTGGCATGTTCGTGAACCGTTCGTAGTCTCATACCACCAGCGCACAGTGCGGCCACGAACCGTCCTGCCCACGCGCACATCTCACAGGAGGAACATTGAAGATCAAGAGAATCGGCGTCGCCGCCATTGCTCTTGCCGCCGCCGGCGCTCTCGCGCTTTCCGGCTGCACGAGCGGTGGAGAGGAGCCCACGGGCTCCGCGGGTGACCCCAGTGCGATCATCACGACGAACGGCTCCGAACCGCAGAACCCGCTGATCCCGACGAACACGACGGAGACCGGTGGCGGCAAGATCGTGACGTCGATCTTCGCCGGTCTGGTGTCGTACACCGCCGAAGGCGAGATCGAGAACGACGTCGCCGAGTCGATCGAGTCCGAGGACGGACAGCACTGGACCGTCACGCTGAAGGAGGGCCAGACCTTCACCAATGGTGAAGAGGTCACGGCCAACTCGTTCGTCGACGCGTGGAACTACGGTGCACTGTTCAGCAACGCACAGGGTGCTTCCTACTTCTTCGACAACATCGAGGGCTTCAGCTACGAGGAGGACTCCGAGCTCACCGGCCTCAAGGTCGTCGATGACCTGACCTTCACGGTCGACCTCGTCGCGCCCGAGGCCGACTGGCCGCTCCGCCTCGGCTACACGGCGTACTTCCCGCTGCCCGAGGTCGCGTTCGAGGACATGGAGGCGTTCGGCGAGAACCCCATCGGCAACGGCCCGTACATGCTGGCCGGCGAAGACGCCTGGGCGCACGATGAGAAGATCGACCTCGTCGTGAACCCCGACTACGACGGCGTTCGCAAGGCCCAGAACGGCGGCCTCACGATCATCTTCTACGCTTCGCAGGACGCGGCGTACGCCGACGTGCAGGGCGGCAACCTCGACGTGCTCGACGCCGTGCCCGACTCGGCGCTCGAGACCTACGAGGACGAGTTCGGCGACCGTGCGGTCAACCAGCCGGCTGCCATCTTCCAGGGCTTCAACATGCCGTACTACCTCGAGCACTGGAGCGGCGAAGAGGGCAAGCTCCGTCGCGCCGCCATCTCGATGGCCATCAACCGCGAAGAGATCACCGACGTGATCTTCCAGGGCACGCGTACGCCGGCCACCGACTTCACGTCGCCCGTCATCGCCGGTTGGACCGATGAGCTCGAGGGCTCCGAAGTGCTCGACTACAACCCCGAGGAGGCTCAGAAGCTCTGGGCCGAGGCCGACGCGATCGCCCCGTACGGCGACACCGTCTTCGACCTCGCGTACAACGCCGACGGCGGCCACCAGGCCTGGGTCGACGCGGTCGTGAACAGCATCGCCAACACCCTGGGCATCCAGGCCGTCGGCAAGCCGTACCCGACCTTCGCCGCGGCGCTCGACGACCGTGAGAACCAGCGCCTCACCGGCGGCACGCGTGCCGGCTGGCAGGGCGACTACCCCTCGATGTACAACTTCCTCGCCCCGCTGTACCAGACCGGTGCCGGTTCGAACTACGAGCTCTACACGAGCGAGGAGTTCGACTCGCTGGTCAAGGAAGGCGCTCAGGCCGGAACCGTCGAGGAGGCCACGGAGATCTTCCAGCAGGCTCAGGAAGTCCTGCTGCAGGACCTTCCGTCGATCCCGCTGTGGTACTCCAACGTGACCGGCGTGTCGGCTGACACCGTCGACAACGTGGTGTTCGGCTGGGACTCGGTGCCGCTGTACCACCAGATCACGAAGGGCTGAGGCGCAACCCGCCTATAATCCCTGAGGCATGATGTCCGGGGCGGAAACGCCCCGGACATCATGCTGATCTAAGCTCGATTCTGTGATTGGTTCTCATGCTCTCAGCGACAACAACTGAGGAGAGCTGATGCTCTGGTACACCGGTAAGCGTCTTCTCCAAGTCATCCCCGTGCTCCTCGGAGCAACCTTCCTCATCTACTTCATGGTCTTCGCCATGCCGGGCGACCCGATCGCGGCGCTCTACGGTGACCGCCCGCCGGCACCCGGCGTGATCGAACAGATCCGCGAGCAGTACCACCTGAACGACCCGCTCATCGTCCAGTACTTCTACTATCTGGCGGGCATCTTCCAGGGCGATTTCGGCGTCTCGTACTCGGGGCAGCCGGTGAATGAGATCCTCGCCCGGACCTTCCCGGTCACCATCCGGCTCGCGCTGCTCGCGATCTTCTTCGAGATGGTCGCCGGTATCGTCATCGGCCTCGTCAGCGGCCTGCGCAAGGGCGGCATCTTCGACGCGACGGGCCTCGGCGCGAGCCTCGTGATCATCTCGCTGCCGATCTTCGTGGTCGGCTTCGCCGCGCAGTACTTCCTCGGCATCCAGCTGGGATGGTTCCGGCCGACCGTGTCATCGGGTGCGCCGATCCAGGACCTGATCCTGCCGGCCCTCGTGCTCGCGACAGTCGGATTCGCTCAGATCGTGCGGCTCACGCGCTCGTCGGTCATCGAGACCTCCGGGCTCGACTTCGTGCGGACGGCGTCCAGCAAGGGACTCACGCGACGGCGCGTGGTTCCCGTGCACATCCTCCGCAACTCGCTGATCCCCGTCGTGACCTACCTCGGCACCGATTTCGGCGTGCTGCTCGTCGGTGCGACCGTGACGGAGGGCATCTTCAATGTGCCCGGCGTCGGCCGCACGCTCTATCAGGCGGTGCTCCGCGGCGAAGGACCCACGGTCGTGTCCTTCGTCACGATCATGGTGCTGATGTACCTCATCGTGAACCTCCTGATCGACCTTCTCTACGCTGTGCTCGACCCGAGGATCCGATATGCCTGACAACATCCCATCGACCTCGCCCACCAGGCGACTCGAACATTACGTCGCCCCGCTCGAGGAGACCCCTCTCGAGGAGATCGACTCTCTCAAGACGGACGGCAAGCCCTCCAACCTCTGGATCGATGCCTGGCACGACGTGCGTCGCCGACCGATGTTCTGGATCTCGGCCGCCCTGATTCTGCTCGTCGTCATCGTCGCGCTGTTCCCGACGTGGTTCACGCAAGTGCCGCCGAACTCGGACTGCCAGCTCTCGAACAGCAACGGAGCGCCGTCGGCGGAGCATCCGCTCGGATTCACCCGTCAGGGCTGCGACGTCTTCTCGCGCATCGTCCACGGTGCGGGCACCTCGCTCTCGGTGGGCATCATCGTGACGCTGCTCGTGTTCACGCTCGGCGTGCTCTTCGGCTCCTTCGCCGGGTACTACGGTGGCTGGATCGACAGCGTGCTCTCGCGGTTCGGTGACATCTTCTTCTCGATCCCCTACATCCTCGCGGCCGTGGTCATCATGTCGGTGCTCGCGAATTACCGGAACGTCTGGGTCATCTCCCTGGCGATCGGACTGTTCGCATGGCCCGCGACGGCGCGTGTGCTCAGATCCGAGATCCTCAGGGTGAAGAACGCCGACTTCGTGACCGCCGCGACGGCGATCGGACTCTCGCGGTTCCGCATCCTGTGGTCGCACGTCGTGCCGAACTCCATCGCGCCCGTGATCGTCATCACGACGATCTCGCTCGCGAGCGCGATCGTCGCCGAGGCGACGCTGTCGTTCCTCGGCGTCGGCCTGCCCTCCACGTTCATGTCGTGGGGCAACGACATCGCCCAGGCGCAGACGACGCTGCGAACGGCACCCCAGGTGCTGGTCTACCCGTCGATCGCGCTGTCCCTGACCGTGTTCTCGTTCATCATGCTCGGTGAAGTCGTGCGAGACGCTCTCGACCCGAAGGCGAGGGCACAGCGATGAGCGCGCCACTCCTCGAAGTGAAAGACCTCGAAGTCGGATTCCGCACCCAGGCCGGCGTCGTCCAAGCCGTCCGCGGCGTGAACTTCACGCTCGAGCGCGGCGGAAGCCTCGCGATCGTCGGCGAGTCGGGCTCCGGCAAGTCGACGATGGCGCATGCGATCATCAACCTGCTCCCCGGCACCGGTCACATCTCGGGCGGCCAGATCCTCCTCGACGGCCAGGACCTCGCGACGGCTTCGGAGCACGAGATGGAGCAGATCCGCGGCCGCAAGATCGGATTCGTCCCCCAGGACCCGATGTCGAACCTGAACCCCGTGTGGTCGATCGGGTTCCAGGTCGAGGAGGCGATCCGTGCGAACGGCATCGCGACGGGCCGCAAGGAGGTCAAGCAGCGCGCGATCCAGGTGCTGAAGGAGGCCGGCCTCCAGGACGCCGACCGCCGGCTGAAGCAGTTCCCGCACCAGTTCTCGGGCGGCATGCGCCAGCGCGTGCTCATCGGCATGGGACTCGCAGCCAACCCGCAGCTCCTCATCGCGGATGAGCCGACCTCGGCGCTCGATGTCACGGTGCAGCGCGTCATCCTCGATCACCTCGAGTCGCTGACACGCGAGCTCGGCACGACGCTCCTGTTCATCACGCACGACCTCGGCCTCGCGGCAGAGCGGGCCGAGCAGTTGCTCGTCATGTACAAGGGGCGGGTCGTCGAGTCGGGTCCGTCGGTCGAGATTCTCCAGAACCCGCGGCACCCGTACACGCAGCGGCTCGTCGCGGCTGCTCCGAGCCTCGCATCCCGGCGCATCCAGGCGTCGGGCAGCATCGCCGCGGCGGAGTCCTCGATCGCCGCCGAGGCGTCGACTGCCGCCGGCGACGAGATCGACCTCATCGCCACGGCGGAGGCGCGTGCCGAGGCGCTCGAGGCGGCCGGTACCCGACCTCCCGCGATCATCGTCGAGAACCTGACGAAGGTCTTCAAGATCCGTGGCGCCGGAGAGTTCACGGCGGTCGACGACGTCTCCTTCCAGATCGCGAAGGGCACCACGACGGCGCTCGTCGGTGAATCCGGTTCGGGCAAGTCGACCGTGGCGAAGATGCTCCTGAAACTCGAGGATGCAACGAGCGGCAAGATCGTCATCGATGGCAAGGATCTCTCGGCGGTCTCGCCGAAGGAGCTCTTCCGGCTGCGCAGCCAGATGCAGCCGGTCTTCCAGGATCCGTACGGCTCGCTGAACCCGCTGCGCAACATCGGCAACACGATCTCGGAGCCGCTCTCGGTGCACAAGATCGGCACGAAGGCCACTCGTCGCGAGCGCGTGTTCGAGCTGCTCGAGCAGGTGTCGCTGCCGCGCACGCTCGTGACCCGGTATCCGAACGAGCTGTCGGGCGGCCAGCGTCAGCGCATCGCCATCGCGCGAGCGCTGGCACTGAAGCCCGACATCGTCATCCTCGACGAGGCCGTGTCCGCTCTCGACGTGCTCGTGCAGGCGCAGATCCTGCGCCTGCTCGCCGACCTCCAGGCCGAGCTCGGCCTCACGTACCTGTTCATCACCCACGACCTCGCGGTCGTGCGAGTGATCGCCGACAACGTGTGCGTGATGCAGAAGGGCCGGATCGTCGAGGCGGCCAGCACCGACGAGGTGTTCGACAATCCCAAGGAGCAGTACACCCGCGACCTGCTCGCCGCGATCCCCGGGGCGAACATCGAGCTCGGCGCGTAGGCAGCGCTCCATAGCCGCGACGCCCGGCATCCGAGCAGCTCGGATGCCGGGCGTTGCGCGTTCCCAGCCCTCGGCACGTCGCGCACGGTAGGCTGGTGGGGCGCGTGCCGCGAGTCGGCGGCGTGCGATCCCACAGACCTTCACATCCAGCGCTACCGCGCTGCCGCCGTGACGCCCCTCCGGGCCGCGTCGGTGCCACGTGACGACACGCATCACTGAGGACCAAACCACCATGGCCAACGCCACCCGCAACGACCTGCGCAACGTCGCGATCGTCGCCCACGTCGACCACGGCAAGACGACGCTCGTCGACGCCATGCTCAAGCAGACGAACTCCTTCGCCGAGCACGCCCACGTCGATGAGCGCGCGATGGACTCGAACGAGCTCGAACGCGAGAAGGGCATCACGATCCTCGCGAAGAACACGGCGGTCGAGTACAACGGCGCTCACGCGGCATCCGGCCCGGTGACGATCAACGTGATCGACACCCCCGGCCACGCCGACTTCGGCGGCGAGGTCGAGCGCGGCCTGTCGATGGTCGACGGCGTCGTGCTGCTCGTCGACGCGAGCGAGGGTCCGCTGCCGCAGACGCGCTTCGTGCTGCGCAAGGCGCTCGAGGCGCGCCTACCGGTCATCCTGCTGGTGAACAAGACCGACCGGCCCGACGCTCGCATCGACGAGGTCGTCGCCGAGAGCCAGGATCTCCTGCTCGGTCTCGCGAGCGACCTCGCCGACGACGTGCCCGACCTCGACCTCGACGCGATCCTCGACGTGCCCGTCGTCTACGCATCGGGCAAGGCGGGCCGCGCCTCGCACAACAAGCCCGAGAACGGCCAGCTGCCCGACTCCGACGACCTCGAGCCGCTGTTCGAGGCCATCCTCCAGCACGTCCCCGCGCCCACCTACGATGACGAGGCGCCGCTGCAGGCCTGGGTCACGAACCTCGACGCGTCGCCGTTCCTCGGTCGACTCGCGCTGCTCCGCGTGTTCAACGGCCGCATCCGGAAGGGGCAGACCGTCGCGTGGGTTCGCCACGACGGTTCGCACTCGAATGTGCGCATCACCGAGCTGCTGAAGACGAAGGCCCTCGAGCGCTTCCCCGCAGAGGAGGCGGGCCCCGGCGACATCATCGCGGTCGCCGGTATCGAGGAGATCACGATCGGCGAGACGCTCGCCGACCCCGAGGACGTGCGGCCGCTTCCGGCGATCCACGTCGACGACCCCGCGATCTCGATGACGATCGGCACGAACACCTCGCCGATCGTCGGCAAGGTGAAGGGCCACAAGCTCACCGCGCGCATGGTGAAGGACCGCCTCGACCGGGAGCTGATCGGCAACGTCTCGCTGAAGGTGCTCGACATCGGGCGCCCCGATGCCTGGGAGGTGCAGGGCCGCGGCGAGCTCGCGCTCGCCATCCTCGTCGAGCAGATGCGCCGCGAGGGCTTCGAGCTCACCGTCGGCAAGCCGCAGGTGGTCACCAAGACCATCGACGGCAAGGTGCACGAGCCGTACGAGCACCTCACGATCGATGCACCCGAGGAGTACCTCGGCGCCATCACGCAGCTCCTCGCCGC
>JAPSJT010000110.1:6775-8416 GCA_031178045.1 Agromyces sp. | reverse complement strand
GAGTCGAGCGAGACGGTGATCTCGATCGGCCGGGTCCCCGACTCGTCCTCGCTGAACGCGCGCGAGACGAACACGTACACCGAGTCGGGGTCGGTGATCCCCGACTGCTCGCGCGCCGTGGCGATGTACTCGGGAATGCGCGAGAAGTCGATCTCGTCGGCGTCGAAGAGCGCGGCGGCCGGATCGTCGGGCTGGATGAGGGTCGGACCGCCGTGGCTCGTGCGGTCGTAGCGGTACTCGTAGTCGTCGATCGTGAATGCCCCGGGGGCGGACGGAGCCTCGGCGAGGGCGTACCCGTCGTAGAAGCCGATCCGGATGAACTCGCTGCCGCCGATCTCCTTCTCGAGGGCGTCGACGATCTCCTGGTGGCGGTCGCCGAGCACCACGCCGGCGGAACCGGGATCGCCCGAGGCGAACGCCTGCACGGTACGGCCGATCGAGCCGTACGCGGGAACGAGCACGAGCGCGGCGGCCGCGAGGAAGGCGCCCGCGAGCAGCACCCGCCGCCCGCGACGCGCCGGCTGCTTGGGTGCGCCCGAGAGGGTCTGCGGCTCGGCCGCCCACGACGGCGCATCCGATGCGAGCGGCACCGTGCGTTCGCTCCCCGTGCGCAGGCGCTCGGCGTCACGCAGACGTGCCCAGTCGGGGGGAGGCTCGAGGTCGAGCACGACGTTCGCCTTGTCGGGATGGGGCCGGCGCACGACGATGATCGAGCCCGGCTGCACTTGCGGCAGCAGGACGATGTCCACGATCTGGCGATGCACGGTCGTGTACGCCGCCCGATGGGTGGGAGCGACCGTCAGCGCGAGTTCGACCTGCGGCTGGTCGTTGATCGAGAGGCCCGTGCGGGTGATGCGCTCGACGCGGGCGAGGGCGGGCTCGCCGGTGAGCTCGCCGCTCGCGGTGCCGCGCTGCATGATGCCGCGCGTGACCGATCCGACGGAGCTGAACACCCCCGCGAGGATCGAGATCGTGAGCGTGATGCTCCAGGTGATCGTGTAGACGGGGTCGCCCGTGGCGATCGCGCCGATGATCGCCCCGAGGGTGACGCCGAAGCCGATGGCGGAGACGAAGGCGAGCATGCGCGATCCTTCCACGTGGGTGCTGCGATCAGCATGCCGCATCAGCGGTGCCGTGCCGGGGATTTTCCCAGCCGGATCGGGTATCGTAGCCGAGTCGGTTCTGGACACCGCGCGTTGCGCGGATGGGTTTGTGAGTCCAAAGGGCCGGTTTCGAGGCGATCGGCCTCGGATAGTCACCGTATGTGAACGGCCCCGGTCGACGATGCTCCGGGTTCTCAGACCTGCTGTGCGCCGCGTGCGCCCGGCGGGCCTGCCATGTACTCAGTACAACCCAGGAAGTGTCACCGATGCCCAAGAACAAGAAGCCCGCCGGCGGACGACCGGCCAAGAACTTCGATCCCTCGTACGCGAAGGGCGGCTCGAAAGGCGGTCCGGCGCGCGCCGGTTCCGCGAAGCCCGGCTCGCGCAGCGCGGGCCACCGCGGCTACCGCCCCGAGACCGACGCGCCCGGCAAGGTGCGCTGGTCGCGCGACGAGCGCGTCGCCGCCGGCCGTTCGCCGCACCGTGGCGAGCGTGAGGGCCGTGACGAGCGTCGCGACGACCGTGCCCCCCGGCGTGA
>JAPSJT010000110.1:0-6675 GCA_031178045.1 Agromyces sp. | reverse complement strand
GACCGTCCGGCGCGTTCGTTCAACCGCGACGACCGTCCGGCGCGTTCCTTCGACCGCGACGACCGCGCACCGCGCCGCACTCCGTCGCGCGACTTCGATCGCGCCGGCTTCCGCGACTCTGAGCGTCGCCCGTCGAGCTTCTACCCCTCGAAGGACTCGGGTTCGCGCTTCACGCCGAACGACGACGTCGTGCTCGAGCGACTCGAGGCCGACGCGATCCAGGCCGAGGCCGTCGACGGCGTGACGTTCGCCGACCTCGGGCTCGGCAGCAACGTCGTGCGCGCACTGCGCGACCTCGGCGCCGAGTCGCCGTTCCCGATCCAGGCCGCGACCATCCCGGTCGTGCTCGAGGGTCGCGACGTGCTCGGCCGCGGCAAGACGGGCTCGGGCAAGACCATCGCGTTCGGCGCGCCGACCGTCGAGCGGCTCATGGCCCTGTGGGCGCAGTCGGGCAAGGCCGGCGGCAAGCGCCAGATGGGCCGCAAGCCCCGGGCGCTCATCCTCGCCCCGACGCGCGAGCTCGCCCTGCAGATCGACCGCACCGTGCAGCCGATCGCGCAGAGCGTGGGTCTCTTCACGACGCAGATCTACGGCGGCGTGCCCCAGCACCGTCAGGTCGGCGCGCTCCAGCGCGGCGTCGACATCGTGATCGGCACGCCCGGCCGCATCGAGGACCTCATCGAGCAGGGTCGCCTCGACCTCAGCGAGGTCGTCGTGACGGTGCTCGACGAGGCCGACCACATGTGCGACCTCGGCTTCCTCGAGCCCGTGCAGCGCATCATCCGCCGCACCTCGGAGGGCGGCCAGAAGCTGCTCTTCTCCGCCACCCTCGACTCGGGCGTCGCCACCCTCGTCGACGAGTTCCTCGTCGAGCCGGCCGTGCACGAGGTGGCCGGTGAAGACCAGGCCTCCTCGACGATCGAGCACCGCGTGTTCGTCATCGGCAACAACGAGAAGCGCGACATCGTCGCCGAGCTCGCGAACCGCGACGGCAAGACCCTGGTGTTCTCTCGCACTCGCGCGTTCGCCGAAGACCTCACCGAGCACCTCGAGGACTACGGCATCCGTGCGGTGGCCCTGCACGGCGACCTCAACCAGTCGCGTCGCACGCGCAATCTGCAGCAGCTCACGAGCGGGCGGGTGAACGTGCTCGTCGCGACGGATGTCGCCGCGCGCGGCATCCACGTCGACGACATCGACCTCGTGATCCAGGCCGACGCGCCCGACGAGTACAAGACGTACCTGCACCGTGCGGGTCGCACGGGCCGCGCCGGCAAGGCCGGGCGCGTCGTCACCCTCATCCCGCGCAATCGTCAGCGGCGCATGAGCGAGCTGCTCGGCCGTGCCGAGATCGACGTCGACTTCGTCGACGTGCGCCTCGGCGACGACCTGCACGGCGAGCTCGCGAGCGGCCGAGCGGCGGCTTCCCCCGACGCCGTGGCGCCCGACGCCCACGAGAACGACGAGTCGGTCGACACGGTCGCCGTCTGAGGCAACGGTCGACTGATCGCACGAGGGCCCGCGTCCGTTCGGACGCGGGCCTTCGCGTCGAGTGGCGCACGGCGCATCCGTTTGCCATAATTACTACCTGAACGGTCGGTCAGGAATTGCCGCCCGTCGCGCACGACGGCCGCGCGTCTACGCTGGGGCCGAGCAGCGTATGCAGGTTCCCTCGAGACAGTGCGGTCAGGAGAAGAGCATGGCGGAGGCCTACCTCGTCGGCGGAGTCCGAACCCCCGTGGGCCGATACGGCGGCGCGCTCGCGAGCGTGCGACCCGACGACCTCGCGTCGCTCGTCGTCGGCGAGCTCGTGCGCCGCACCGAGCTCGACCGGGCAGGCGAACTCGGCGCGATCGACGAGGTCATCCTCGGCGCCGCGAACCAGGCCGGCGAGGACAACCGCAACGTCGCGCGGATGTCGGTGCTGCTCGCGGGGCTCCCCGACGAGGTGCCCGGCATCACGGTGAACCGGCTGTGCGCCTCCGGGATGTCGGCGATCACGATGGCGGCGCAGGCGATCCGCGCCGGCGACGCCGACCTCATCATCGCCGGCGGGGTCGAGTCGATGACGCGCGCGCCGTGGGTGCAGGCGAAGCCCGAGAAGCCGTGGGCCAGGCCGGGCGCCCAGCACGACACGTCGATCGGCTGGCGCTTCCCGAACCCCGAGCTGCTCGCCCGCGACAAGGCGACGTACTCGATGCCCGAGACCGCCGAGGAGGTCGCCCGCGTCGACGGCATCACCCGTGAGGAGGCCGACGCGTTCGCGTTGCGGTCGCAGCAGCGCGCCGCCGCGGCGATCGAGGCCGGCCGGTTCGAGGCGGAGATCGTCGGCGTGCCCACAGCGCGCGGGGACGTGCTCGTCGACGAGGGTCCGCGTCCCGAGACGACCCTCGAAGTGCTCGCCGGGCTCAAGCCCGTCGTCGCCGGGGGCTCGGTCGTCACGGCCGGCAACTCGAGCGCGCTGAACGACGGCGCCACCGCGATCCTCGTCGCGAGCGGGGCGGCCGTCGAGCGGTACGGACTGACGCCGCGCGCCCGCGTCGTCGTCGGAACCTCCGCGGGCCTCGCCCCCGAGATCATGGGACTCGGCCCCGTGCCCGCGACCGAGAAGGCGCTCGAGCGCTCGGGGCTCGACCTCGACGAGATCGGCTCGGTCGAGCTCAACGAGGCCTTCGCGACCCAGTCGATCGCGTGCATCCGCCGGCTCGGGCTCGACGCCGAACGCGTGAACGTCGACGGCGGAGCGATCGCGCTGGGGCATCCGCTCGGCTCATCGGGGGCGCGCCTCGTCGTGACCCTGCTCGGTCGCATGGAGCGCGAGGACTCGCGCTACGGGCTCGCGACGATGTGCGTCGGCGTCGGACAGGGCGCCGCGCTCATCGTGGAGCGCGTCTGATGCGCGGCGCCGCCGACCGCGGAGCGCGCCACATGAGCGCCGCCGCCGATCGCGGCGCGCAGCACCTGGCCGCGGCCCTGCCGTTGCTCGTCGAGCGCTCCGACGACCGGGTCGTCGCCACGCTGCACCGGCTCGAGAAGCGCAACGCCATCGACCAGGCCACAGTCGATGCCCTGCACGTGCTCTGCGCCGAACTCGAGGCGATCCCCCGCATTCTGATCCTCACGGGCGTGGGCGGGGTGTTCGCCTCGGGCGCCGACATCGCCGAGTTGCGCGACCGCCGAGCCGACGACGCCCGGCGGGGCATCAACACGAACGTCTTCACTCGCGTGGCCGAGCTGCCGATGCCCGTCATCGCCGCGATCGACGGGTACGCGCTCGGCGGCGGCGCCGAGCTGGCGTACGCCGCCGACATCCGCATCGCGAGCCCCTCGCTGAAGATCGGCAACCCCGAGACGGGGCTCGGCATCATCGCCGCCGCCGGAGCGAGCTGGCGCCTCAAGGAGATCGTGGGCGATGCGCGCGCGATCGAACTGCTGCTCACCGGGCGCACCGTCGAGGCCGAGGAGGCCCTCGCGATCGGGCTCGTCAGTGCGCTGCATCCGGCCGACCAGCTCGTGGCCGCGGCGCACGCGCTGGCCGACCGGATCGCACGCAACGACCGGGCCGCGACGATCGCGACGAAGCGCGTGTTCCGCGCCCCGCGCGACGCGCACCCCGAGGTCGACCTCGAGGCGCAGGCGGCCCTCTTCGAGAGCCCCGAGAAGCTGCGGCGCATGACCGAGTTCCTCGAGCGGAAGCAGGCGAAGCAGTGACCGAGACCGGCACCGGCGCCCCCTCCGACGTCGGCGTGCTCGGCGGCGGGCGCATGGGCGCGGGCATCGCGCACGCGTTCCTGCTCGCCGGGTCTCGCGTGACCGTCGTCGAACGAGATGCGGATGCCGCGTCCGCCGCCGCGGCGCGCGTGCTCGAGTCGGTCGCGGCATCCGTCGCCCGCGGCACCGCCGACGACGACGAATCGGCGATCGCGGCGCGGTTCGCGACGAGCACCGACGTGCGGGACTTCGCTCGCGCCGGTCTCGTCGTGGAGGCCGTGCCCGAAGACCTCGAGCTGAAGATCGATGCGCTCACGAGGGTCGAGGCGGTCCTCGGCGAGAACGCGGTGCTCGCGTCGAACACTTCGTCGATCTCGATCGACCAGCTCGCCGCCCTGCTCGAGCGGCCCTCGCGGTTCCTCGGGATGCACTTCTTCAACCCCGTGCCGGCGTCGCAGCTCGTCGAGATCGTGCGCGGCGACGCGAGCGACGGAACGCTCGTCGCCGAGGCGCGCGAATGGGTGCACGCCATCGGCAAGACGCCGATCGTGGTCGCGGACGCGCCGGGCTTCGCATCGAGCCGGCTGGGCGTCGCGCTCGGCCTCGAGGCGATCCGCATGCTGGAGGACGGCGTCGCCTCCGCCGAGGATATCGACGCCGCCATGGTGCTCGGGTACAAGCATCCGGTGGGTCCGCTGCGACTCACCGACCTCGTCGGCCTCGACGTGCGGCTCGGCATCGCCGAGTACCTCTCGTCGACGCTCGGCGAGCGATTCGCCCCGCCCCCGCTGCTGCGCCGCATGGTCGCCGAGGGCAAGCTCGGCCGCAAGAGCGGCGAGGGCTTCTACCTGTGGGATGCGCCGTGAGCACGGCCGCCCGCGTGAAAGGACACGAGATGACCGAGATCCTGCCGAGCTACGTCGAGGGTGCGTGGTGGACTCCGGATGCCTCGGCCGCCGCGTCGGCGAACGAGGTGCACGACGCGTCGACCGGCGAGCTCATCACCCGCGTCTCCACCGAGGGCCTCGACCTCGCGGGAGCGCTCGAGTACGCCCGCACGGCCGGGCAGGCCTCGCTCGGCGAGCTCACCTTCCACCAGCGTGCGGTGCTGCTGAAGCAGATGGCGCTCGCCCTCACCGAACGCAAGGCGGAGCTGTACGAGCTCTCCGCCCGCACCGGCGCGACGAAGCAGGACTCCTGGGTCGACGTCGACGGCGGCATCGGCGTGCTCTTCACGTACTCCTCGAAGGGGCGGCGGGAACTGCCGAACGCGAAGGTGTACGTCGACGGTCAGGTCGAGCAGCTGTCGAAGGACGGCTCGTTCATCGGCCGGCACATCTACACGAGACTGCCCGGCGTGGCGGTGCAGATCAACGCCTTCAACTTCCCGGTCTGGGGCTCCCTCGAGAAGCTCGCCCCGGCGTTCCTCGCCGGCGTGCCGACGCTCGTGAAGCCCGCGACGCCGACGGGATTCGTGACCGAGGCCTACGTGCGCATCCTGGTCGAGTCGGGGCTGCTGCCCGACGGTTCGCTCCAGCTCGTGAGCGGCAGCGTGCCGACGCTCTTCGATCACCTGCGACTCGGCGACCTCGTCGCGTTCACGGGCTCCGCCTCGACGGCCGATCGCCTGCGCCAGCACGATGCCGTGCAGAGCGGCGGCGTGCGATTCACCGTCGAGACCGATTCGATCAACGCGAGCGTGCTGGGAACGGATGCGACGCAGGGCACGCCCGAGTTCGACGCCTACGTGAAGCAGCTCGTGACCGAGATGACGTCGAAGGCGGGGCAGAAGTGCACGGCGATCCGGCGCGCGATCGTGCCCGCGGCATCCGTCGACTCGGTGATCGACGCGGTACGGGCGCGAATCGCCGAACGCGTCGTGCTCGGTGATCCGCGAGCCGAGGGCGTCACGATGGGGCCGCTCGCCTCGCTCACGCAGCGCGACGAGGTGCTCCGCCAGGTCGGGCGGCTCGAGGAGGCAGGCGGGGAGCTCGTCATCGGATCGACGGATGCCCCGAGCGTCATCCGCGCCGACGGCACGTCGGGCGAGGCGTCCGACGGCGCCTTCGTCGCGCCGATGCTGCTGCGATTCACGGATGCCTCGAGTGCGGCCCTGCACGAGGTCGAGGCGTTCGGTCCGGTGGCGAGCGTCGTCGGCTACTCGTCGCTCGCCGAGGCCGCCGCGCTCGTGGCGCGGGGCGGCGGGTCGCTCGTGACGAGCGTCGCGACGCACGACCCCGAGGTGGCGGTCGCCCTCGCGACCGGCATCTCGGCCTACAACGGTCGCGTGCTCTTCCTCGACCGCGATGACGCCCGCACGTCGACTGGGCACGGCTCGCCGCTTCCGAACCTGGTGCACGGCGGGCCGGGCCGGGCGGGCGGCGGCGAGGAGCTCGGCGGCATCCGTGCCGTGCTGCATCACATGCAGCGCACCGCGGTGCAGGGCTCTCCCGAGATGCTCACGGCGCTCACCGGCGTATGGCACCAGGGTGCCGCAGCGCGGCCCGGCGGGGTGCACCCGTTCCGCAAGTCGCTCGCCGAACTGCGGATCGGCGACCAGGTCGTCAGCGAGCCGCGCACCGTCACGCTCGAGGACATCGAGACGTTCGCCGAGTTCACGGGCGACAAGTTCTACGCGCACATGGACGAGAAGGCGGCGTCGGCGAACCCGTTCTTCCCGGGCCGGGTCGCCCACGGGTACCTGCTCGTGTCGTGGGCGGCGGGCCTCTTCGTGGATGCCGCGCCCGGTCCCGTGCTCGCGAACTCGGGTCTCGAGAACCTGCGGTTCGTGACCCCGGTGTCACCCGGCGACTCGATCCGCGTCGAGCTCACGGCGAAGCAGATCACGCCGCGAGAGACCGACGAGTACGGCGAGGTGCGCTGGGATGCGGTGCTGAAGAACCAGAACGACGAGCTCGTGGCGTCGTACGACGTGCTGACGCTCGTGGCGAAGGAGCTGGAGCC
>JAPSJT010000300.1 GCA_031178045.1 Agromyces sp. | reverse complement strand
TGCGGCGGGATCGAGACGATGAGCTTCGTGCCGACCTTCTGGCCGACGAGCGCCGCGCCGAAGCCCTGGATCACGGCGTCGGTCGTGAACTGGGCCGGGTCGCCGCCGTAGCTCTGGTCGAAGACCTCCTTGGTGTCCCAGCTCGTGCCCTGGTACTGCAGCGTCACGTTGTCGCCCGCGGCCACCTCGGCGCCGTCGCCCTCTTCGAGGACCTTCAGCTGGTACTCGGCGGGCGGGGGCGTGTCGGGCAGGGTCACCGTCGGCGCCGCACCGTCTTCGCCGAACTTCACCTCGGGCACGTTCTCGGTCCACTCGGCGGGCTTCAGCGCCTCCTGCACCTCGACGACGTCGACGACGATGACGACGGATGCCCCGGGCTCGAGCCCGATGGTCTCGTTGCCCTGGCCCTCGTAGAGCGCCGACGCGGGGGCGACGACGACGGTGCGGGAACCGGTGGGGACGCAGTCGATCCCGGCGAGGAATGCGTCGAACACCGTCTCATCGCCGACGGAGATCGTGGCGGGCTGGGAGAACAGCTGCGCGCCGCTGGCGCCCGAGTACGCACTGATGATCGCGTTGATCGGGTCACCTGCCGCGGTCTTCTCGCCGTCGCCCTCGATGAGGACGGTGCGCTCGAGCTCCTCGGCGTCGAGCGGCGTGGTGAACGTGGCGGTGGGAGCGGCGCCGAACTCGCCCTCGACCTTCACGCCGTCGCTCAGCTCGCCCGAGGGCACATCCATGCACTCGGCGGCGGCAGGAGTCTCGGAGGCGGTGGGCTCCGGGCTGCCCCCGGCGCACCCGGCGAGGAGCAGGGCGGCGACGGACGCGAGCGCGACGGGCGCGACACGGCGCATGGCACGATTCATGACGGGGAGTCTCGTTTCGATCGGGAACGCGAATTCCCCAGTCTGCACCTTGCGTCTCTCGATTGCCTGAGACTTCGGTTTGCGGCCGATCCCGACGACAATGGGCAGATGGGGGACTCGACGACCGTACCCGATTTCGCGGAGGAGTTCGCCCGCGCAGCGGAGTCGTTCGTGGAACTCGACCACGTGCTGTGGGACCCGATCTCGACGGCGACGCTCGCCCGCTCGCGGCCGCACTTCGATGAGCGCGTGCTCGACGCGTGCTGCGGAGACGGGGCATCCGCCCTGCCGACGGCCGAGCTCGTCGGCGTCGGCGGACGCGTGGACGCGGTCGACCTCGCGAAGCCGATGATCGAGCTCGTCCGATCGCGAGCCGGTGAGCGGATGCCGCAGCTGCAGGCGCACGTCGCCGACGTCACCGAATGGGAGGCCGACGGGTACGACCTCGTGCAGTGCGTGCTCGGGATCTTCTTCCTGCCCGACATCGAGGCGGGGACGCGCCACCTCATCGAACGCGCCCGACCCGGCGGCCGCGTGGTCGTCACCGTGTGGGCACGCGGCGCCTGGGAGCCGCTGCCCGAACTGCTCGTGGCCGCGCTGCCCGAGGCCGACCGCCCCGACCTCGAGGAGCTCTCCCGTCCCGCGATCGAGGTCGCCGACACCGCGGGCACGCTCGCGCACTGGCTCACCGAGCTCGGGCTCGAGCAGGTGCGCGCCGAGTCCGTGCAGCGTCACCTCGACCTCACGCCCGAGCTCGCGTGGCTGCTCGTGCGCGGCACGGGCCTTCGAGCCATCGTCTCGGGCCTCGACGGCGACGAGCTCGCGGGCGTGCGCGAGCGCTACCTCGCGGCCATCGCCGATCGCGAGCTGCACTCGGTCGACGTCACGACGCTGATCGCGGCGGGCCATCGTCCCGACGGCCCGGCGGCCGAGTAGCGCGGCCGAAGGGGCGGGTCGACCAGTGTGCGATCAGCTCGGTTCGGCGCCGGTGGCCACCGGCCGGTCGGGCTCGTTCGACCATTGGCTCCATGAGCCGGGGTAGAGGGCGGCGTCGACCCCCGCGAGCGCGAGGGCCGCGACCTGGTGAGCCGCGGTGATTCCCGAC
>JAPSJT010000299.1 GCA_031178045.1 Agromyces sp. | reverse complement strand
ACGCGAACCAGCTCGGCCCGGGCGACGGCGTGCGCCTCGCCGTCGAGCTCGGTGCGGCATCCGTCGACCACTGCACCTACCTGAGCGATGCGGATGTCGCGTCGCTCGCGGCATCCGACACCGTCGCCACCCTGTTGCCGGGCGTCGAGTTCTCGACCCGGCAGCCGTACCCCGATGCCCGCCGGCTCATCGATGCCGGCGCCACGGTCGCCCTCGCGAGCGACTGCAACCCCGGGTCGAGCTTCACGAGCTCGATGCCGTTCTGCATCGCCGTGGCCGTGCGCGACATGGGCATGACCCCGGCCGAGGCCGTGTGGGCGTCGACGGCGGGCGGCGCGGCCGCCCTTCGGCGGTCGGATGTCGGTGCGATCCGCGCGGGCGCGCGCGCCGACCTCGTGCTGCTCGAGGCGCCGAGCCACGTGCACCTCGCGTACCGGCCCGGCGTGCCGCTCGTGTCGCGGGTGTGGAAGGACGGCCTCGCCATCGTCGGGTGACGCCCGGCTCCGTCACTCCGCGGCGGGTGGCGCCGAGCTCTGCAGGAAGGCGAGCACGGCGGCGACGCGTCGATGCACGCCGCTCTCGGGCAGCCGCAGCTTCGTGAAGATCGCGTTCACGTGCTTCTCGACCGTCGACGACGAGAGGAAGAGCGCCTGCTCGATGCCGGCGTTCGTCTTGCCGGCGGCCATCTCGCGCAGCACCTCGAGCTCGCGCGGCGAGAGCGCCGCGAGCGGACTCTCCGAACCAGCGGCGCTTCGCCGCCGCACGAGCGTGTCGACGATCTGCGGATCGATGACCGAGCCGCCCGCCCGCACCTCGCGGAGCGCGTGCACGAGGTCCTCGAGGTCGCCGATGCGATCCTTCAGGAGGTAGCCGAGCCCGGCCGAGCCGTCGGCGAAGAGCGAGAGCGCATAGCTCTCGTCGGCGTGCTGCGAGAGCACGACGACGCCCGTCGAGGGCGAGCTCGCCCGGATCGCGTGAGCTGCTTCGATCCCCTCCATGTGATGGCCCGGCGGCATCCGGATGTCGGTGAGCACCGCGTGCGGCGCGAGCCGGCGCACGGCGTCGAGCAGTTCCACCGCGGTGCCGACCGAGGCCACGACGTCGATCTCGCCCGAGTCCTCGAGGAGGCGTCGCAGCCCCTCGCGCACGAGGTAGTTGTCCTCGGCGATGACGATGCGCAGCACCCCCGTCTCATCCAACGCGATCGGCCTCCGTTCCGCCCGTGTCGTCGTCGGCGCCCACCGGGAGGTCGACGAGCACCGACGTGCCCGACGGCTCGACGGGAACGAGCTCCACCGTGCCGCGCAGGGCGGCGACGCGATCGCGGATGTTCGCGAGCCCGCCGCTCGTCGCCGACGTCGACGAGTCGGGACCGATGCCACGACCGTCGTCGCGGATCGCGATCCTCAGGTGCCCGTTCGTGCGGGCGAGCTCGACCGAGGCGTGCGTCGCGTTCGCGTGCTTCGCCGTGTTCGCGAGTGCTTCGCGCACGACGTAGTAGGCCGTCGTCTCGACGTCGTCGGGGTAGCGCTCGGCACGCACCGCGGCATCCGCCTCGACCGTGAGCGGAATCGGGTAGCGCGCGACGCCCGACTCGAGGGCGGCGACGAGTCCGTTGTCGCTCAGCACGGGCGGGTGGATGCCGCGGGCGAGCTCGCGCAGGTCGGTGAGCGTCTCGCGGGCCTGGTCCTGCAGCTCGGAGAGCTCGGCGGGTGTCAACTCGCCGCGCTCCAGCCGGTTGCGGGCGAGGCGCAGGGCGGCGATCTGCGCGACGACGTTCTGCTGCACGCCGTCGTGCAGGTCGCGTTCGAGGCGCCGGCGTTCGTCGTCCTGGGCGGCGACGAGCCGCTCACGTGAGGCGGTGAGCTCGTCGAGCTGCTCGGCCAGTTGCGCAGTCAGGCGCACGTTGGCGACGGATGCCGCGGCCTGGCCGGCGATCGTGCGCAGGAGGGTCCGCTCGGCGTCGCCGTACTC
>JAPSJT010000109.1 GCA_031178045.1 Agromyces sp. | reverse complement strand
CTGCCCGGCGTCTACGCGGCATCGCCCGACGACGCCAACGCCGCAGCGGGGTGGGTCATCTCCGCCTACGCGCTCGGCGTCGTGGTCGGCGCACCGACCATCGCCGCGGCGGCCGCGCGCTGGCCTCGCAAGCGCCTGCTGCTCGCCCTCCTGGCCGCGTTCACGCTCGGCACCGTCGCATCGGCGCTGCTGCCGAGCTTCGGCCTCGTACTCGTCGCGCGCTTCGTGGCCGCGCTGCCGCACGGCGCGTACTTCGGCATCGCCTCGCTGGTCGCCGCGAGCCTCATGGGACCGGGAAAGCGGGCGCGGGGCGTGGCGCTCGTGCTCTCGGGCCTCACGATCGCGAACGTCGTGGGCGTCCCGGCGATCACCTGGCTCGGCCAGGCCGCCGGCTGGCGGATCGCCTACCTCGCCGTCGCGGGCATCTTCGCGCTCACCTTCGTCGCCGTGCTGCTCGCGGTGCCATGGCAGCCCGGTGACGCGCACGCGACGATGAAGCGCGAGCTGCGTGCGTTCACCCGTGCGCAGGTCTGGTTCGCCCTCGCCATCGGTGCGATCGGCTTCGGCGGGCTCTTCTCGGTGTACAGCTACGTGGCGCCGCTCGCGACCGAGGTCACCGGACTCGCGGCCGCGGCGGTCCCGGTCGTCCTCATCGTCTTCGGCATCGGCATGACCGCCGGCAACCTCGCCGGCGGGCGGCTCGCCGACTGGAGCGTCCGCCGCAGCATGTACCTGTTCTTCGCGATCCTCGCAGCGGCGCTCGTGCTGCTGGCGTTCACGGCGCAGCATCCGGTCGGGCTCTTCAGCGGGGTGTTCCTCGTCGGCGCGTCGTCCGCCGCCCTCTCGCCCACGATCCAGGCGCGGCTCATGGATGTCGCACGTGACAGCCAGTCGATCGCGGCCGCACTGAACCACTCGGCGCTGAACATCGGCAACAGCCTCGGCGCGCTCCTCGGCGGCCTGGCGATCGCGGCAGGGCTCGGCTACGTCGCACCGATCTGGATCGGGCTGCTGCTGACGTTCGCGGGCATCGTGCTGGCGGTCGCCTCGTTCTCGCTCGACCGGGCGCGAGGCCGGCGAGGGGTCGTCGTCCCGTACGCGACGGGGGCGATCGAGGCCGTCGAGTCGTAGACGCGGCGGCGCGGCATCCGCTCAGTCCGACTGCAGCAGGATGCCGTCGAGGATCGCCCGCTTGCGCAGCGCCACCTTGGTGCCGACGTCGAACCCGGCGACCCGGTACTTCTCGCGGATGCGCTTGAGGTAGCTCTTCGCGGTCTCCTCGGAGATGCCGAGCTGGAAGGCGACGGCCTTCACGGGCTGGCCGGCGCCGTAGAGCGCCATCACACGACGTTCCTGCGCCGACAGCTTCGGCACGGTGCCCTCGTCGGCGAGCGCGTCCTCGAGCTCGGGAGTGAGGTAAGACTCGCCGATGCGGGCTGCTCGAATCGCCTCGATGATGTTCTCGACCGGTTCGGACTTCACGAGATAGCCGAGGGCGCCCGAACTCAGCGCCTCGCGCACCACGGCCGGCTCGGAGTACGTGCTCATGAGCATCGTCTGCACGCCGGCCGCCTTCAGCATCGAGAGCTTCAGCGAGATCGGGATGTTGTCGCGCAGATCGAGGTCGAGGAGCACGACGTCGACCGGGAACGCGGTGTGCGCGAGCAGCTCGGACCACGACGGCACGGCCGCGGCGAGCTCGATATCGGATGCCGCTCCCCGCAGCCACTCGGAGAGGGCCCCGAGCAGCATCCGGTGGTCGTCGACGATCGCGAGTCGGATCGGTGCGGCTGTCTCGGACATTCAGCTTCCCCTTGATCGTGCGGCCGCACGTGCCGCTGGGCTGCCTGCATGGGCCGATGGATCGACCGCGCAGGTGACGTCGATGCGGAAGCCGTCGGCCACCGTCATCACCGTATGATCTCCGACACTATCGAGTGCGTCCCAGGTCCCGGAGTCGACGCGGCGCCTCGCGAGGCCGGAAACCTGGATCGTGAGGTCGAATGCGAGGGCGTCGGTGCGTTCCGCGTCGCTCGAGTCGCGCACGATCACCTGCACCGAGACGGGTGCTCCGGAGCGCTTGGAATGCCGAGCGACGAGCAGCCACAGTGCGAGCAGGAGGCCGTCGCGCTGGGTCTGCGAGAGCAGGCCGGCCGATCCCGACGGGTCCTCGAGGCTCACCCGTTCGCTGAGATACGCCGACTCGGTGACGGCATGGCGCAACCAGGTGTCGGTACGGCCCTCGATGAGTCGCACCCGAAGGCGGGCGGCCAGGTCGCCCGCTCGTTCGGCCGTCTCGGGGGGCAGCGGGATCGCGATGCGCCCTGAACCCACGTCTTCGAGGAGGTTCTCGGCGTCGAAGTCGAGCTGGGCGAGCTCCTCGGAGGCGCGCATGCCGACGGCCGACGGTGCGGTGCCGATCGTGCTCTGCACGAGCGAGAGGTCGAGCTCGCGACCGATGAGCCGCCGGAACCCGGTGAGGGCGAACGTGACGAGGAGCACGGGGAACACTGCGCTCGCCGCCACCGCGAGGGCCACGACCGTCGCGCGGTCCGCCGCGTCCGTCTGCAGGACGGCCTCGGCGCCGAGCACGATCGCGATGAGGCTCGCCACTGCGAGCGGGAAGCGCGTGCCGCGCACGGCGGCGACGGGCATGAGCACGGCGCCGGCCGCCGCCGCCGCGGTGGGCATCACGCCGAGGTGGAGCTGACCGGCCGTCGCCGTCGCATCGAGCCAGACGGGGGCCGCGAGGCCGACGAGCAGGGCGACGTAGAGCCAGTCGGGCATCGTGCGAGTGATGAGCCGCGAGACCACGCCCACGGCGACGACCGCAGCGAGCGCGAACCACGCCGGCCACGGGCTGCGCCCGGGAGGGAAGTAGATCGCGATCGACGTCGCATGGGCGAGATGGGCGAGGATGACGATCCCGGAGGCGATCGTGACGCCCGTCGCGAGCCGTCGGCCGCCGTGGCTGTCACGCACGTCTCCGGCCGAGCGCACCGCCCGCGCCGAGCGGGTCGGGCGCCGGAACGGGAGCTCGCGGTGCGGCAGCGCGTGCGTGCTCCTGCGCGTCGAGCTCATGATTTCGGCACCTCGAGCATGACCGTCGTTCCGGAACCCGGTGATGAGAAGACCCGTGCCCGGCCGCCGACCGTGTTCAGCCGCCCCACCACCGACTCGGCGTAGCCGAGCCGTGCGCCGTCGATCGCCTCGGGCTCGAAGCCGGCGCCCGTGTCGGTGACCATGGCGCGGACCATCCGGTCGTCGTCGGTGACCGTGACATCCGCCTCCTTGACCCCGGAGTGCCGTCGCACGTTCTCGAGGCACTCGCCGAGCGCGCCGAGCAGAGCATCGAGCGTCTCGCGGGGGAGCACGAGCCGGCCGGCCCCGTGCCAGTTCACGTCGAGGCCCATGCGGGCGAAGCGCTGGCGCACCGATTCGAACGTCGTGCTGAGCACGTCGTCATCGGACTCGGGGGAGAAGACGGCCGTCGACCCGGCATCGAGGGGCGCGCCGAGCCGCAGGAGCCGCAGGAGTCGCGCGTCGTCGCCGGCCTGCTGGCGGAGCGCGGACTGGTTGACGCCGACCCCCGAGTGCGCAAGCAGCGAGAGCGTGGCGAGGACCGTGTCGTGGAGCACCCGGGCGTCCTGGCGCTGCTGCGCTTCGAGCTCGCTCGCGACACGTTCGGCCTCGTGGGCGCGGCCGACCTCCTCGAGGCGGTACGCGGCGTGCGCGATGGCCCGGTCGATCCAGGTTCCGAGCGTCGCCGTCACCGCCCAGCCGGCGATGGTGGTCACGACGATCGCCCGCACATCGTGGCCCTGGGCGCCCACGATCCAGATCGCGCCGAGCAGCGCGGCGATGAGCCCGGCGACGAGGACGCCGCCGTGGCGGCGCACGACGAGCGAGGTGCCGACGGATGCCGCGGCGACGCCTCCCATCGTCGCCATCGAGGTCGCCGTGGCGGCATCGAGCACCGACGCGGAGCCGAGGAGGAGGATGAAGACGACGCCCCCGGCCACGACGCCGAGGGCGGGAAGGAGCGCGCCGCGCTCGGTGTGCAGCACCGACAGCGTGGCGACCGCGAGGCAGAGCAGCGTGGCGAAGACCAGCTCGCCGGCGCTCGTGGTGCCGGGCACGAGGAGGCACGCGAGTGCGCCCGCGGCGCCGATGAGGCCGGCGACGCGTGCGACCCGGCGCAGCAGCCGGTCACGCTCCTTGTGGATGCGTTTCACTCCACCCCCTCGTCGCGTCGGGCACCCCGACGCGCGGGTGCCGTCACTCACGAACTGTAGCGGAGTCGGGGCGAATGCGGCGGGGGGCTTGCCTGTCAGGCCGAGAGGAGGTCCCGCAGGGCCTGCCCGACGACGGCGTGCTCGATGAGGAAGGCATCGTGCCCGTACTCCGAGTGCACGAGCACCGGGTCGGAGCCGTGCACGCTGTTGCGGAGGGCGGCCGCGATCTCGATCTGGCCGTCGAGCGTGAAGTAGCGATCGCTGTCGATGCCGAGCACGAGGCTCTTCGCCTCGATGGTCGCGAGGGCCGCGGCGACGCCCCCGCGCCCCCGCCCCACGTCGTGCGAGTTCATGGCCTCGGTGAGCACGAGGTAGCTGTTCGCGTCGAACCGGCGAGTGAACTTGTTGCCGTGGAAGTCGAGGTAGGACTCGACGGCGAACCGGCCGCCCCCGCCGAGCGGGTCGAGCCCCGACTGCCAACTGCGTTCGAACCGCGAGTTGAGCTCGGCGGCGGTGCGGTAGTTGAGCATCGCCATACGGCGGGCGAGCGCGAGACCGCGGGTCGGTCCCTCGCCGTCGGGGGCGTCGTAGTACGCCCCGCCGCGGAAGGCCGGATCGGTGCGGATGGCCTCGATCTGCACGGAGTTCAGTGCGACCTGGTCGGCAGTCGCGGCGGCAGGAGCCGCGAGCACGGCGATGCGCTCGACCGCCTCGGGTGCCATGATCGCCCACTCGAGCACGTGCATCGCGCCCATCGACCCCCCGATGACCGCCGCGAAGCGATCGATGCCGATCGTCTTGGCGAAGGCGAGCTGCGCGCGCACCTGGTCGCGGATCGTGAGGAACGGGAAGCGGGCTCCCCACTCGACCCCGTCTGCGGCGAGCGACGCAGGGCCCGTCGAGCCCTGGCAGCCGCCGAGCACATTCGGCGCGACGACGAAGTACCGGTCGGTGTCGATGGCGAGGCCCGGGCCGACGACGCCCGGCCACCAGCCGGCGCTCGGGTGTCCGGGGCCGGCCGGGCCGATCACGTGGCTGTCGCCCGTGAGGGCGTGCAGCACGAGGATCGCGTTGTCGCGCGCGGGCGAGAGCTCGCCCCACGTCTCGTAGGCGATGCGAGCCGAGGGCAGGGTTCCGCCGGTCTCGAGGGGCACATCGCCGATCGCGACGAAACGACGCTCGCCGACCGGATCGCCCTCCCGCCACGCACCGGTCGCCGGTGCCCGGCCCATGAGGGACTGGGCTCGCGCCTCGGAGACGATGCCCGCGGGCACCGCGTCGGCCGTCGTCTGCCAGTCCATGCTCTCGATTCTCCCGAACCCCGAGGCGCCCCGTGCGTTTGTTACGCGGAGCCGGAGCGCAGACGACGGATGCCGCGAGCCCGTGCGGCTCGCGGCATCCGTCGTTCGTGCGAGGGATCAGACCCTGGCGGCCTCGGTGGCCGCACGGGCGGCGGCGAGGCCCGCCTCGAGGTCGGCCTTCAGGTCGTCGACGTTCTCGATGCCCACCGAGAGCCGCACGAGGCCCGGCGTGACGCCGGTCGTCAGCTGCTGCTCGGGCGTGAGCTGGGAGTGCGTCGTCGACGCGGGGTGGATGACGAGCGAGCGCACGTCGCCGATGTTCGCGAGGTGGCTGAACAGCTGCAGGTTGTCGACGAGGGCGCGGCCCGCGTCGACGCCGCCCTTGAGCTCGAACGAGAGCACGGCGCCGACGCCCTTCGGGGCGTACTTGTTGGCGGCCGCGTACCACGGGCTCGAGGGCAGACCGGAGTAGTTCACGTTCGCGACATCGGGGTGGTTGTCGAGCCACTCCGCGATCTCCTGGGCGTTCTGCACGTGGCGCTCGATGCGGAGCGACAGCGTCTCGATGCCCTGGATGAGGAGCCACGCGTTGTTCGGTGCGATGGCTGCGCCGAGGTCGCGCAGCAGCTGCACGCGCGCCTTGATCACGTAGGCGAGAGCGTCGCCGACGGCCGCCGTGTAGCTCGCTCCGTGATACGACGGGTCGGGCTCGGTGAGGCCGGGGAACTTCTCGACGTTCTTCGACCACTCGAACCGACCGCCGTCGACGATGACGCCGCCGATGACCGTGCCGTGGCCGCCGAGGAACTTCGTCGCGGAGTGGATGACGATGTCGGCACCGTGCTCGAAGGGGCGGATGAGGTAGGGCGTCGCGATCGTGTTGTCGACGATGAGCGGGACGCCCGCGTCGTGCGCCACTGCCGAGACGAGCTCGATGTCGAGGACGTTGATCTTCGGGTTGCCGATGGTCTCGGCGAAGAAGAGCTTCGTGTTCGGGCGAACGGCGCGGCGCCACTCGTCGGCGTCGTCCTGGTTCTCGACGAAGGTGGTCTCGATGCCGAGCTTCGCAAGGGTGTACTTGAAGAGGTTGTAGGTGCCGCCGTAGATCGACGACGACGAGACGATGTGGTCGCCCGCCTGCGCGATGTTCAGCACCGCGAACGTCTCGGCCGCCTGGCCAGAGGCCACGAGCAGAGCGCCCGTGCCGCCCTCGAGCGCGGCGATGCGCTCCTCGACGACCGCCTGGGTCGGGTTCATGATGCGCGTGTAGATGTTGCCGAACTCGGCGAGCGCGAAGAGGTTCTGCGCGTGCTGCGCGTTGTCGAACACGTACGACGTGGTCTGGTAGATCGGCGTGGCCCTGGCGTGCGTCACCGGGTCGGGTGCGGCGCCGGAGTGCACCTGCTTCGTCTCGAAGCGCCAGTCGGCGGCGTGCTCGCTCATTGGGTTCTCCTTCTCGAGTTCGGGTATGCGGACCCCCGCCGCAACTGGGGCCACGTTACGGGCGGGCACACCGGCGGGCAACGGACGCCGACATACAGCGTCATCCGTCGGGATCAGCAGCTCAGGCGTCCGAACGCGGCTCGTCGCGACGCCGTTGCGCCTCGGGCGACGGCGGCAGCGCCTCGGGCGGCAGGACGATCGTGCCCGTCGCGGTCGACGATTCGGGCCGGAACAGCCAACGCGCACGGGGCTCGACGAGTGGTCGGAACACGCGCCGCACCGGCCGCAGCGAGAGCGCGACGGCGATGCCGATGCAGAGGAGGATCATCGCCGGCAGCACCCAGAACGGCTGCTCGCCCGCGAGCACGCCGCTCTCGCGGAACGGGAAGAGCACGAAGGTGTGCAGGAGGTAGATGTACATCGTCGCGCCGCCGAACGCCGTGAACCGGTGGGCGCCACGCGGCATGAGCACGAGGAACGCGACGGTGAGGAGCATCGCGGACAGGAGCAGTACGAGCCGGATGAGGCCCGACCACGGCTCGTCGTAGCCGATCGCCTCGTACGACTCGTCGTAGAGCATGAATCGCCGCAACTTGAAGTCGCGCCACATCTCGATCGCCGCCGGCATGACGAGCAGCACGGCCGCGAACAGGGCGATGGCGCCCGCGCGCCAGCGCCAGGCAACCCGGATCGGCAGGTCGAGCCAGCGGTTCGTGAGCTGCCACTGACGCAGCTTCCAGCCGAAGACGAAGAACGGGAGCATGCCGAACGTGCGGGACAGGGCAAGCGTCGAGTCGATCGTCTCGGTGTAGCCGGCGCCGATCGAGATGGCGATCGCGATGAGCAGCGGATACCGCAGGAGCACGAGGTACGGCAGCACGATGCGCCAGATCGCGAGCGCGATGAGGAACCAGAGGGTCCACGACGCCGTCGTGTAGTCGAGCTCGAAGGCACCGCCGAGGGCCCAGCGGATGACGGTCCAGATCGTCTCGAAGATGAAGTACGGCAGCACGATGTCGGTGACGATCAGGCGCAGCGCGCGGGAGTTCGGCGGGCCCGACTTCGCGAAGTACCCGCTCACCGTCACGAAGACCGCGACGTGGAACGAGTAGATGAACAGGTAGACGCTGTACGCCGCGTCGTCCTCGCCGATGAGCGGGAGGATGCCGTGTCCGATCACCACGAGGGTGATGGCGATCCACCTCGCGTTGTCCCACAGCGGCACCCGCCGACGCTTCGTCGGGGTCGTCGGATGCGGCCTCGTCTGCATCCGTCCATTCAACCGCACACGGTTCCGCGGATCGACGGCGCGAGCGTGGGAAGCGGCAGAATAGGCGCATGGGTGAGCTGCGAGCGGTCGTGACGGGTGCGAGTTCGGGTATCGGCGAAGCGACCGTGCGAGCGCTTCGCGCCGCCGGCTGGGACGTCGTCGGAGTCGCCCGCCGCGAGGAGCGGTTGCGGTCGCTCGCCGAGCAGACCGGGGCATCCGTCTTCGTCGCCGACCTGACGAAGCAGCACGACGTCGATGCGCTCCGCGACCACCTCGAGGCGGCGGGCGGCATCCACGCGCTCGTGAACAATGCCGGCGGCGCGAAGGGACTCGACTCGGTCGAGGACTCGGCGATCGAGGACTGGGCGTGGATGTTCGAGGTCAACGTGCTCGCCGTGAAGCGCGTGACGAGCGCGTTGCTGCCCCTGCTGCGTCGCGGCGCCGTCGAGCGGGGCGTCGCCGACATCGTGAACGTGACCTCGGTCGCCGG
>JAPSJT010000298.1 GCA_031178045.1 Agromyces sp. | reverse complement strand
CCGTCGTGGCGCCGACGAGGGTGAGCTCGCCGCCGCCCTGCGCCGGACCGGAGACCACGGCGAAACCGAAGTCGCCGTCGCGGAAGCAGCCCTGCCAGCCGTCTTCGGCGGCGGAATCGTCGAGCGTGAAGAGACGCTGCCCATCGGAGAGGCTGCCGGCGCGCTCCGCGGGGCGGAGGTCGCACGCGACCTCGTCGATGGCGCCGCTGCCCGCACCGGCGAGTCGCACGCCGGGTGCGAGCGCCTCGAGTGCGCTGAACCCGGGCTCGACGAGGACGAGACGGTCGGAGAACATCGCGAGCCGCGAGAGCCTGGTGTCGTCGAGCACGCCGAATTCATCGAAGAGCAGCACGGTGGCGCCGGCCTTCGCCTGCCCGAGCGCGGCATCGTATGAACGGGCCTCGGTGACGTCGACGCCGTGGTCGCGCAGCACCTCGACGAGCGCCTGCGCCCCCTGCGGACCGGGATTCGAGGCGCCGAGCGGTGGACCTGGTGAACGGATGCCGCCCTGCACGAGCAGCAGGATGAGCGCGCCCGCGAGGAGGGCGCCGGCGATCGCGATCCAGGTCCGACCGCGTCGGAGGAGCGCGCCGAGCGTCGGGGTGAGCGACGTCGTGGGTGCCACCTCCGTCGTCGGGGCATCCGTCGGCGGATCCGACTCGCGCACCGCCGTCGGCGGCGGCGGGTTCGCGCTCACCGCGCGCCTCCGCCGGCCGAGACCGGCTCGCGGGCGGGCGACGCGGTGGCGAGTGCGCTCTCGAGCGCGGTCAGCGCGTCGTACTGCGCGCGACTGCCGGGTCGACCGAGGTACCGCACCGCATCGAAGTCCGCCGCCGCCGAGTGCAGCTCGGCCTCGAACGACGGGAACGGGCGGCTCGCGGCAGCCGCCACGCCGCGGGCGGTCGTGCCGGGATGGACGCGGATGAGTTCGCGTTCGACGGCCCCGCGCACGAGCGCGCGGAACCGCTCCTCGATCGCGAGCGGCCAGTCGGCGGATGCCGCGGCCGCCTCCGCCGCCCGGCGGAGCGTTGCGAGATCGCGGCGATCGTCGTCGTCGAAGAGCGGCGCCGTCGCACGACGTCGTCGGCGGAGCCGGGGCAGGCCGAAGACGAGCAGCCCGACGACGAGGAGCGCGGCGACGACGAGCACCGCGAGCAGTGCGAGCACCGGACCGGGGAGGCCGGTCGCTCCCTCGAACAGGCTCGCGATCCAGTCGCCGATCGCCTGCATCGCACGATCGAAGGCGGTGGGCTCCGCTGCACGGTATTCGGGCTTGGAGAGTTCGTCCTCGAGCCACCGACGCGCCTCGGGCGCGTCGGGATCGAGGGGAGTGCCGCGGAGGGGGATCAGGGCCACGTCGTGGGTTCGGGTCCGGCGACCGGGCCGGCGAACGACGCCTCGTTCGCCGGAGGACGGTAGGGATCGTCCACGGCGCGACCCGCGTCGCGCTCCTCCACGTGGCGCTCGAGTTCGAGGTCGAGGCCCTCGCGGCGCATCCGCAGGTCGATGTAGATCACGGCGACGAGCGCGGCCTGGACGACGGCGGTGATCGCTCCGATGAGGAGGGAGAGCACCACCGTGACGATCATGGTGATCACCGTGATCGTGATCGCCGAGCCCGTGCCCGTCGGATCGATCACGACCGCGAGAATGGTGCCGACGAGCGAGACGGGCTGCACCACGACCTGCGAGGCGATGTTGAGGATGACGCCGACGAGCAGGAGGATGCCGAACGTGCGCCAGAACGCGCCGTCGGTGAGTCGCCACGAGCGGCGCGCCGCACTCGCGATGCCGGCGCGCTCGAGCACGATGATGCTCGGCACGAGGGCGAGCTTGACGCCGATCCAGACACCGAGCGCGAACATGCCGAGGCCGAGCAGCACGGCGACGGCGATGCCGATCGCGAGCCCGCCAGGTGACGCGGCGGCGGCGAGCACGATGATGAGGACGATGACCGCGAACGCGACGAGGATCGCGGCGGCGACGAGCAGCGTCCAGCCGATGAG
>JAPSJT010000297.1 GCA_031178045.1 Agromyces sp. | reverse complement strand
TCCCCGGCCGAGACTCCGACGCTCACGGTGGCCGAGCTCGACGAGCTGCTCGATCGGCTCGCCTCGACCTCGGGCACCGGTTCGTCGAGCGATCGCAGCCGTGAGCTCCGTGCCTTCACCGCGCGAGCGACCGAGGGCGAGCAGGGCTTCGTCTCGCGAGTGCTGCTCGGTGAGATGCGCACGGGCGCGCTCGAGGGCGTCGTGACCGACGCGATCGCCCGCGCCGCCGAGCGCTCCGGCGAGGTCGTGCGCCGGGCCGCGATGCTCTCGGGCGACCTCGGCGAGACCGCGCGGCTCGCACTCACCGGCTCCGCCGAAGAGCTCGCCGACGTCGGCCTCGTCGTCGGGCGACCGGTGCTGCCCATGCTCGCCGCGACGGCGTCGAGCGCGGCGGCCGCGCTCGCGACGACGGGCGAGGCATCCGTCGAATACAAGCTCGACGGGGCCCGCATCCAGGTGCACCGCTCGGGCGACGGGGTGCGCATCTTCACCCGCAACCTCGCCGACGTCACGCACCGCTTGCCCGAGGTCGTCGAGATCGTGCGCGGGCTGCCGGTGCGCGACGTGATCCTCGACGGCGAGACGCTCTCGCTCGACGAAGACGGGGCGCCGCGGCCCTTCCAAGAGACGATGTCGCGATTCGGCGCGGATGCCGCGCGCGAGACGCTGCTGCATCCGTGGTTCTTCGACGTGCTGCACGTCGACGGGCGCGACCTGCTCGACGAACCCCTCGCCACCCGCCTGGCCGAACTCGAACGCCTCGCGCCCGCGCAGCGCATCCCCGGCGAGATCACCGCCGATCCCGAGGTCGCCGAGCGCGTGGCGCGCGACGCGCTCGCCGCCGGCCAGGAGGGCGTCGTCGTCAAGGCGATCGAGTCGCCGTACGCGGCCGGCCGACGCGGGTCGAGCTGGATCAAGGTCAAGCCCGTGCACACCTACGACCTCGTCGTGCTCGCGTGCGAATGGGGCTCCGGCCGGCGCACGGGGCTGCTGTCGAACCTGCACCTCGGCGCGCTCGACCCGACGGGCGAATTCGGCGAACCCGGCGAGTTCGTCATGGTCGGCAAGACCTTCAAGGGGCTCACCGACGAACTGCTGCGCTGGCAGACCGAGCGGTTCCCGCAGATCGAGGTGCGGCGCACGGCGAACACCGTGTGGGTCGAGCCGATCACCGTCGTCGAGATCGCAATCGACGGCGTGCAGCGCTCGAGCCGGTACCCGGGCGGTCTCGCGCTGCGCTTCGCCCGGGTGAAACGCTACCGCGATGACAAGCGGCCCGAGGAGGCCGACACGATCCAGACGCTCCGGGGGCTGCTTCGGGAGTGATACGCCGCCACGGGTACTGGCGCGCCCGCTGAGCGAGCGCGCCAGTACCGGGAAAGCGGGTCAGGCGTCGAAACGGGCGCCGGCCGGGTCGGACGGCAGTGCGAGCATGACGAGCACGATGATGCCGCCCACGAACGGGATGAGCGCCAGGAAGTAGAACGCGCCCGAGCGGTTCGTGTCGTGGAAGCGACGCCAGACGAGCGCGAGCCACGGCACCACCGTCGCCAGGAACCACACGCTGTACAGCACGACTCCGACGATGAAGCCGGGGCCGGGGGTCGAAGTGCCGGTGGTCGCGTCGAACGTCGCGCCGGTGCCGCCGAGCACGAGCATGATGATGTACAGGACGAGCCCGACGACGGCGTTCACGAGGAACCACCACCAGAACTCGCTCCGACTCGCGCGTCCCGTGAACGTCGCGTACTTCTTGAAGAAGCGGCTCACCGCCTGGCCGAGGCTCGCGCCGGGCAGCGGCTGCGAGAGCGCAGCGTCGCTTGTGGGGGTCGTGTAACCGGTGGACATGGTTCCTCCTTGTTGTGACGGTCGACGCGGGTTGCGGCGCCGCTGCTTCAGTGCGGCAGCAGGAGGGAGGTGCACAGGGCGCTGCCGGCGTCGCTCTCGGCGGCGTTGCCGGTCATCGCGCGCTGGACCTGCGTGATCGTGCCGATCGACTCGCCCACCGACG
>JAPSJT010000108.1 GCA_031178045.1 Agromyces sp. | reverse complement strand
CCTCGTGCGAGGTCGTACTCGATGAGCGGGGCGAGCATCCGCTCGCTGTGCGCCAGCAGCCGGTGATCGTCGCGAAGCGAGGTGACGAGCCGCATGAGGGGCCGATCGTCGGCACGCCGAAGCACCGGCCCGCGCTCGGCCCTGGGTCGCGGGCCACGGGAGAGGTCGATCGCCTCCTGCACCGAACCGAGCAGCGCGTCGAGGCCGCGCGCGGCATGGCCGATCGACAGCACGAGCCGGTCGGCGGATGCCCCGTCGCCCCCGACGAGGGCCCGGGCGAAGCGGCGGGCTTCGGCGTCCGACAGCTCGCCGGGCAGCGAGAGCAGCACGATGCGCGCATCGCGGTGCGCAGCCCCGCGCGGAGCGTCACCGTCGACGGCCCGGCCGCCGAGCTCCCGCGCCGCGGCATCCGCTGCCCCGCTCTCGATGCGCGCGCCCGTCGCGACGAGACCATGCAGCCGAGCGCCTCCGACCGGAAGCCCGGCCGCCTCGAGCCGCGCGGTGGCTGCCGAGACGCCGGCGAAGCGACCGGCGAGCAGGCCCTCGACGAGTCGCTGTCGTCCGATGCGCGCCCACTCGTCGGCATCGCCGTCGGCCAGGCGGCCGAACGCGAGCGCGATCGCCGCCTGCTCGAGCACGCTGGCGCGGCCTGCGGGATGCGCCGGTCCGGGCAGGGCGATGAGATGCCCCCAGCGCACGCCGCGCGCCTCGACCGGAACGATGAGCCAGTCGTCGGCGTCGGGAAGGGCCGCGCCACGGCGCTCATGCCTCCGGTGCGCGAGTCTCGATCGCGCCTCCCAGCGGGTGAACAGCTCCTCCTCGAGCTCGGGCGGAACCTCCGACGCGACGACCTCGTGCGCGAGGTTCTCGAGCACCACCGCTGCGCCGAGCGTCTGCGCGAGCTGGTGCACGATGAAGTCGGCGGGCGAGCCGCGCAGGCTCAGCGCCGTGAACCGCTCGCGCACCTCGTCGCGCGCGCGCAGGGCCGCCGTCTGCTCCGAGATGATGCGCCCGTGCACCGCCTCGGTGAGTGCGACGAACTTCACCTCGCGATGCAGGGCGACGAGTGCGAGGCCCTGTGCCCGAGCGGCGGATGCCACCACCGCGGGAACGTACCGGTAGTGCACGCCGAGTTCGAGCACGAGCCCCGAGGCGCCCGCCGCGACGAGGCCCGCGACGAACGCTTCGAGTTCGGCGGGGTCGGTCGGCCAGCCCGACCCCGTCGAGAGCAGCAGCTCGCCGCCGTCGAGCAGACGAGCGACGCCGGCACTGTCCGAGACGTGCGCCCAGCGCACGCGCGCGTCGAGCGCGTTCCCTCCCGAGATCACCTCGGGAACGCCCGCGGTGATCGCGTCGAGGCTGAGCAGTTCGCGCACCGTCGGCAGCGCGTCATCGGCCACGGCAGACGGTGCCGCAGCGGTCGGACGATCCGTTCGGTTCGCCTGATCTTCGCGACGCTCTGCCACGGTTCCCGCCTCTCCGGCTCTGTCAGGCTGGGAGCACCAGCCACGACGAGCTCCTCGGTCATACTGTCCGACGCGCGAGAAGGAATCAACATGAGCCTCATCCGACACTTCATCGACGGGCGCGAGACGGCCGACGCCGAGCGCACCGGTCCCGTCTTCGATCCGGCGACCGGCGAGCAGCAGCACGACGTCGCCTTCGCGTCCGTCGCCGAGGTCGAGCAGGCGATCGCCGCGGCATCCGCCGCACTTCCCGGCTGGCGCGCGACGGGCCTCGTGAAGCGGGCGGACGTGTTCTTCAAGCTCCGGCACCTGCTCGTCGAGCGGCAGGACGAACTCGCCGCGATCCTCACGAGCGAGCACGGGAAGGTGCTCTCCGATGCGAAGGGCGAGATCAGCCGGGGCATCGAGAACATCGAGTTCGCCGCCGGGCTCGTGCACCTGCTGAAGGGCGAGCATTCCGAGCAGGTCGCCCGCGGCGTCGACGTGCACTCGGTGAAGCAGCCGGTCGGCGTGGTCGGCGCGATCACGCCCTTCAACTTCCCCGTCATGGTGCCGCTCTGGATGGTCGCCTCGGCGATCGCGTGCGGCAACACCGTGGTGCTGAAGCCCTCCGAGAAGGACCCGAGCGCCGCCGTCTTCCTCGCGAAGCTCTTCCAGGAGGCCGGCCTCCCCGACGGCGTGCTCAACGTCGTGCACGGCGACAAGGTCGCGGTCGACGCGATCCTCGACGCCCCCGAGGTGCGCGCGATCTCGTTCGTGGGCTCGACGCCGATCGCCCGCTCGATCTACGAGCGCGCGTCCGCGAACGGCAAGCGCGTGCAGGCGCTCGGCGGCGCGAAGAACCACATGGTCGTCATGCCCGACGCCGACCTCGAGGGGGCAGCGGATGCCGCGGTCTCGGCCGCCTACGGCTCGGCCGGCGAGCGCTGCATGGCCGTATCCGTGCTCGTCGCGGTCGGCGATGTCGCCGACCGGCTCGTCGAGGCGGTGCGCTCGCGCATGGGCGCGCTGCGCATCGGCGACGGCACGGATGCCGCAAGCGAGATGGGCCCCCTCATCACCCGCGAGCACCGCGACAAGGTCGCCTCCTACGTCACCGGCGCCGCCGCCGAGGGCGCCACGGTCGTCGTCGACGGCACGCAGCAGCGGTTCGACGGCGACGGCTTCTTCGTCGGCGTCTCGCTCGTCGACCACGTGAAGCCCGGCATGAAGGTGTACGACGACGAGATCTTCGGTCCCGTGCTCTCGGTCGTGCGTGTCGAGAGCTACGACGAGGCCGTCGCCCTCATCAACGCGAACCGCTTCGCGAACGGCGTCGCGATCTTCACGCGCGACGGCGGCACGGCCCGCCGCTTCGAGTTCGACATCGAGGTCGGCATGGTCGGCGTCAACGTGCCGATCCCGGTGCCGATCGGCGCCTACTCCTTCGGCGGCTGGAAGAACTCGCTGTTCGGCGACTCGCACATCTACGGCCCCGAGTCGGTGCACTTCTACACGCGGTCCAAGGTGATCACGAGCCGCTGGCCCGAGCCGAGCGAGTCGCAGATCAACCTCGGCTTCCCGTCCAACCACTGATCGGAGCACGCCATGACCGACACGCTCACGCACGCCGTCACGTACGCCGACCGGCACGGCTCGCGGCATCCGCTGCCCGACCCGGGCGCCGAGGCGCAGGTGCGCGCCGACGACCGGGGCCACGTGTTCCACTCGTGGAGCGCGCAGGCGCTCATCGACCCGCTGCCCGTCGCCGCGGGTGAGGGCTCGACCTTCTGGGACTACTCGGGCAACGCCTACCTCGACTTCTCGTCGCAGCTCGTGAACCTGAACCTCGGTCACCAGCACCCCGATCTCATCGCCGCCATCCAGCAGCAGGCCGGGCGGCTCGCGACGATCCAGCCGTCGATGGCCTCGGATGTCCGCGGCGAGCTCGCGCGACGCATCGCCGAGGTGGCTCCGGGCGACCTCGACAAGGTGTTCTTCACGAACGGCGGCGCCGACGCCAACGAGTACGCGGTGCGCATGGCGCGCGCCGTGACCGGCCGCCGCAAGGTGCTCTCGATGTACCGCAGCTACCACGGCGGCACCGCGACGGCGATCTCGCTGACCGGCGACCCCCGTCGCTGGGCGAACGAGCCCTCCGACGGCAGCGTCGCCCACTTCCTCGGCCCGTACCCGTATCGCTCGTCGTTCCACGCCGAGACCGGCGAGCAGGAGACCGAGCGCGCACTCGCGCACCTCGAGCAGGTCATCACGCTCGAGGGCGCCGGCACGATCGCCGCCATCATCATCGAGACGGTCGTGGGCACCAACGGCGTGCTCGTGCCGCCGCCCGGGTACCTCGCCGGCGTGCGCGAGCTCTGCGACCGGTACGGCATCGTCTACATCGCCGACGAGGTCATGGTCGGCTTCGGCCGCGTCGGCGAGTGGTTCGCGGTGAACCACTTCGGGGTCACGCCCGACCTCATCACCTTCGCCAAGGGCGTGAACTCGGGCTACGTGCCGCTCGGCGGCGTCGTCATCTCCCAACGCATCGCGTCGCACTTCGACACGGTCGCGTTCGCGGGCGGACTCACGTACTCGGGGCATCCGCTCGCGTGCGCCGCCGGCGTCGCGACGTTCGAGGTGTTCGAGCGCGACGGCATCCTCGAACGCGTGCGCGACCTCGGCTCGCGGGTGGTCGAGCCTCGCCTGCGGGCGATGGCCGAGCGGCATCCGTCGGTCGGCGAGGTGCGCGGGCTCGGGCTCTTCTGGGCGATCGAGCTGGTGTCGGATGCCGCGACGCGCGCGCCGCTCGTGCCGTTCAATGCCAGCGGACCGGATGCCGCGCCGATGGCCGCCGTGGCCGCCGCGTGCAAGCGGGCGGGGCTCTGGCCGTTCGTGCACTTCAACCGGCTGCACGTCGCGCCGCCGCTCGTCATCGCCGAGGACGAACTCGTGCGCGGCCTCGACATCATCGACGAGGCGCTCACCGTCGCCGACGGATTCCTCGTCGAATAGGCCCGGCGCGAGTACGATGGGCGGCGTTCCCGGGGTCTCCGCGGCCGTGGAGGCTCCTGACTCCGAGGGGATGCTCATGGACGACCGTCTCACGTCAGCTCGCATCGCGAAGGTCGCCGACGCGGCGCCCTTCCAGTTGCTCTACGACTTCTACCGGCTCTCGGGGTACCAGCGTCGACGGCACGAGGCGGGCGTGCTCGACTTCACCTTCGGCGACCCGCACGATCCGCCGTCCGAGGCGTACGTCGAGATCCTCCGCGAGTCGCTCATCCCCGAGCACGAGCTCTGGTTCGCGTACAACACCGGCGACCCGAAGGCGATCGAGGCGGCGACCGAGTCGCTGCGGCGCCACCTCGGCATCCCGTTCGAGACCGACGACCTGTACCTCACGACCGGCGGGTTCACGGCGATCTCGACGGCCCTGAAGATCGTCGGCGACCCCGGAGACGAGGTCGTGTACAGCCTGCCGCCGTGGTTCCTCTACGAACCGCTCGTGCTCGAGGCCGGGCTCGTCCCGGTGAAGGTCTCGATCGACCGCGAGACCTTCGATCTCGACCTCGAGGCCATCGCGGCGGCGATCACGCCGCGCACCCGCATCGTCATCGTGAACAGTCCGAACAACCCGACGGGCCGCATCTACCCGCCGGCGACCCTCGAACGCCTGGCCGCCCTGCTCGACGAGGCGTCGGAGCGCAACGGGCGGCGCATCTTCCTCATCTCCGACGAGCCGTACAACCGCATCGTCTACGACGGGGCACGATTCCGGAGCCCGGTCGAGTTCTACCCGTGGAGCTTCCTCGCGTACAGCTACGGCAAGACGCTGCTCTCGCCCGGCGAGCGCATCGGCTACCTCGCCCTGCCTCCCGCGATGCCCGGGCGCGAGCGGTTCCGGGCTGCGATCGAGGCCGCGCAGATCGCCGGCGGATGGCTCTTCCCCAATGCGTCGATGCAGTACGCGCTGCCGCGGCTCGAGTCGCTCGCCTTCGACATCGAGCTCTTCCAGCGCAAGCGCGACGTCATGGTGGCAGCACTTCGCGAGATCGGGTATTCCGTGGCGGTGCCAGAGGGGACGTTCTACCTCTTCCCCGAGTCGCCGCTCGCCGACGACGTCGAGTTCGCGGCTGTACTCGACCGGGAGGGCGTGCTCGTGCTCCCGGGGCGCATGTTCGAGACGCCCGGTTTCTTCCGCATCTCGCTGACCGCGACGCTGCAGACGATCGAGGAGAGCATCCCGCGGTTCGCGGCGGCGTTCCGCGCCGCCGGCGGCGCACGCGCGGCCCACGACGCCGGAGCCGCCGCCGCACGCTGACGGCCGCACCCCCGTCGGCTAGCCTGATCCCATGGAATCGCGGGGGGCGCCGGGCGGCATGGCCCGGCGAACCTTCCTGGCAGCATCGGTCTCGGGGATCGCCGCCGTCGTGCTCTCGAGCTGCACCTCTCCCGAGCCGAGCCCGACGCCGGCTCCCTCTCCCACGCCGACCGCGAGCCCGACCCCGACGGCCACGCCGCCGGTCGACGGCGTTCCGGCGCCGACGGCGATGGTGCGCTCCCGGTGGGGCGCCGACCCGTTCGCGCGCGGCGCGTTCTCGTACGATGCCGTGGGCACGACGCCCGAGCTGCGCGAATCGCTCGCCGAGCCCATCGGCGAACGCGTGTGGATCGCGGGCGAGGCGTGCTCGGCGGAGGCGCCCGGCACGCTGCAGGGCGCCCGTGACACGGGACTCGCGGCAGCCGAGCAGCTCGCCCGCATCGCCGAGCCGGGCGAGCGAGTCGCCGTCGTCGGCGCCGGCCTCGCCGGGCTCACCGCCGCCGCACAGCTCGTCGAGGCGGGCTTCGAGGTCGTCGTCGTCGAGGCACGCGATCGGGTCGGCGGTCGTATCGCCTCGGTCGACGCCGGCGGCTTCGACCGCTCAGTCGAGCTCGGGCCCGTGTTCGTGGGCGACGACGAGGCGCTCGTCGAGGCCCTGGGGGCGGCATCCGTCGACACCGAGCGCTTCGACGCCGAGGTGGAGGCCCGCACCGCCGACGGCGTCGTCGTCGACATCCCGCCGACCGGCGCCGACGCGATCGCGGCCGCTCGCGCGTGGGCCCTCGCGAGCGCCGACGACGTCTCCCTCGCCGATGCGCTCGTCGGCGCGGGCGTCGTTCCGCTGTCGTCGCTGCCGGGCCCCGATGGGGTGAGCGCGGCCGCATGGCTCGCGCACTCGATCTCGAGCGGCGTCGAGCCGGCGACCGGGGCGACCTCGGCGCTCGTGTCGGCCAGGGCCGATGCGCTCGCCGGGCTCTCGGGCGAGCGCCGCCTCGTGACCGGGCGGCTCGGCGACCTCGTCGACGAGCTCGCCGACGGCGTCGACATCGCCGTCTCGAGCGTGGTCACGCGCATCACCTACGACGAACGGCGGGTGAGCCTTCGGCTCGATTCGGGTGAGTCGCTCACGGCGGATCGCGCGATCGTCACCGTGCCGCTCGGCGTGCTGAAGTCCGACACGCTGCGGTTCTCTCCGGCGCTCCCGTTCGCGCACCAGCGCGCCATCGCGCGGCTGCGAACCGGCGTCGTCGACACGGTGTGGCTCCGATTCGACGAGGCGTTCTGGCGGGCGGATGCCGCAGCCGAGCCGGAGGGCGAGGCGGCGGGCCGCCCCGGCACGACCGCCGACGTGCTCACGGTCGTGGCCAGGGCGTCGACGGTCGCCGCGTGGCTCGACGTGGGGCGTGCGACGGGCGAGCCGGTGCTCGTCGCGGTCATCGCGGCGACGCAGGCGACTCGGCTCGAGCAGCTCGCCGACGACGAGCTGCAGGCGACGATCCTCGCCGATCTCGCGCCCTTCGCCAGAGCCAGCGGTTGATGCCCACGAGCACGGCCGTGACGGCCATGAAGATGACCATCACGAGCGCGCAGTAGACGGCGACGCCGAACGGCCCGCCGACCTGCGCCTCGTCGAGGAAGAAGTACGGGTACCACCCGACGTCCGCACCTCGCACGAGCGTGTACGGCAGCCAGAGTGCGGGGAAGACGAGCACCCAGCCGATCGTGGGCCACGGCACGCGAGGGTTCACGCCGATGATGCTGTCGGTCGTCCACGCGATCACGGCGAGCGCGGGCACGACGAAGTGCAGGAGCGTATCCGACCACGGCACCTCGATGCGGTAGTCGCGCGTCGAGGCCTGGGCGACGATGAGCCCGAACACGAGCCCTGAGACGAGCAGGTAGACGGTGACCATGGTGCGCAGGATGCCGAGCCAGGGCGGGTCGTTCGGCGCGCGCAGCGCGAATCCGGCGGCGATCGCGAGGGTCACGACGGCGAGAATCGCCGACTGGATCGTGAAGTAGCTGAAGAAGTTCGCGGTCGCGAAGAACCGGAAGCCGAGCACGTACTGGAAATTGCCGACCAGGGCGACGACCTCGAGCACCGCCACGAGCACGCGGAAGACGCCGAGTGCGAGCCGGGCCTCACGGGCGCCCAGCTCCCGTCCCGGTGGGGCGCCCTGCCGACCGGGCGGCACTCGCGACGCTCGCGTCGACTCGGGATCCGCGGGATCCCGCGCCCCACGCGGCTCCCGCTTCAGCCGCAGGCCCGGATCGCGGAGTCCGGGCATGCGGGCGGCCATGCCTCAACGCTACGCCAGGGTCCCGCCCGTCAGTCGAGCGGGCGCAGGATGCGGTCGAGGAACCGGCGCGTCCGCTCCTCCTTCGGCGCGGTGAAGATCCCGCCGGGCGCGCCCCGCTCGACGATCACGCCGCCGTCCATGAAGAGCACCTCGTCGGCGGCCTGGCGCGCGAAGCTCAGCTCGTGGGTGACGACGACCATGGTCCACCCCTCATCGGCGAGCTCCTTGATGACCTGCAGCACCTCGCCGACCAGCTCGGGGTCGAGCGCGCTCGTCGGCTCGTCGAAGAGCAGCAGGTCGGGCTTCAGGGCGAGGGCCCGCACGATGCCGACGCGCTGCTGCTGCCCGCCCGAGAGCTGGAACGGGTAGGCGTCGCGCTTCTCCGCGAGGCCCACGCGATCGAGCAGGGCGGATGCCTCGGCGATCGCCTGCGCCTTCGGCACGCGCTGCACGCGGATCGGCCCTTCCACGACGTTCTCGATGACCGTCATGTGCGGGAAGAGGTTGTGCTGCTGGAACACCATCGCCGAGCGGTCGCGCATCGCGAAGCGCTCGGCCTTCGAGATGGGCCTGCCGAAGTCGAGCTCGGGTCCGCCGGTGAACGAGAGGATGCCGCCGTCGGGGGTCTCGAGCCCGTTGAGGGAGCGCAGCACCGTCGTCTTGCCCGACCCGCTCGGGCCGATGAGCACGACGACCTCGCCGCGCCGCACCTCGAGGTCGATCGAGCGCAGCACCTCGTTGTCGCCGAACGACTTGCGGATGC
>JAPSJT010000107.1 GCA_031178045.1 Agromyces sp. | reverse complement strand
CGTGCACGCGCGGTGCAGACGATCGAAGCCCAGTCGCCCCGTCCGAGCGCTCGGGCGGTGAATCCGGCCGACGACGACGCGACTCGCGCACGGATGCCGCAGCAGGTCGTCGCGCAGCCCGGTACGAGCCCGGGGGCGCGAGCCGAGGCGGCGGTCGAGGACGCGACCATCGTGCGTGCGGGGTCGTCGCCCGCGGCGGCCGGCGTCTCCGCGGCTCGCGCAGCGGCAGCGCCCGAGGCGGCCGAGGCATCCGATGAGACGGTCATCCGGCCAGCCAGGGCCGTCCCGGGTTCGACGTCGGGCGACGCGTCGTCCACGCAGGCTGACGGTGGCGCGGCAGCACCCGCCTCGAGGCGGAGCCGCGTCGGCACGATCGTCGGCATCGCGGCCGCCGTCGTCGTGCTCGCCGTGGTCGGCGTCGCGATCGCACTCGGGGGCAGCATGGCGACCCCGCCGCCGGCCACGACGACGCCGCGCGCGGAAGACGCCGTCCTCGCCCAGACGGTGCCCCTGCCCGAGGTCGCGCCGGGCGTGCCGAACGCCGAGGGGACCGTCGTCACGTTCGCCGTCGCGCACGAGCCGGTCGAGGACGGCGATCGCTACCGGTGGAGCCGCGCCGACGGGTCCGGATCCACCCAGGTCTCCGACGGACCCACGATCACCGTCGACGGGGTCGCGCCGGGCGCTCGCACGTGCATCGACGTGCAGGTGCAGCGCGGCAGCAAGGTGTCCGAGACCGTCACGGAGTGCACGCCGTGAGGCCGCTGAAGGTGGAGTACTGCGGCGAGTGGTACGACGTCGAGCCCGGCCGCACGTTCACCATCGGACGCGAATCCGACCTCACGATCGACGACAACCCGTATCTGCACCGCACCTTCCTCACGCTCTCCTCGGAGTTCGGGCTCTGGTGGCTCTCGAACGTCGGCCAGCTGCTCTCGGCGACCGTCTCGGACGCCACGGGCAGCGTGCAGGCGTGGGTGGCGCCCGGGGCGAAGCTCCCACTCGTGTTCCAGACCGTTCACGTGATGTTCAGCGCCGGCTCGACGACCTACGACTTCACCGTGCACGCCGAGGACGACTTCTACAACACCTCGCTCACGGCCACCCCGGCCGACGGCGGCACGACGATCCTGCCCGTGACGCTCACGACGAGCCAGCGGCTGCTCGTCGTGGCGCTCGCCGAACACGTGCTCGCCCAGCAGGTCGCCGGTCGCGGCACGGTGCCGACCTCGGCCCAGGCCGCGGCGCGGCTCGGCTGGAGCATGACGACGTTCAACCGCAAGCTCGACAACGTCTGCGAGAAGCTCGACAAGATCGGCGTCGCGGGCCTTCGAGGCGGGCGGGGCAACCTCGCCACGAACCGGCGGGCTCGTCTCGTCGAGTACGCCGTGGCCACCCGTCTCGTGAGCACCGACGACCTGGCGCTGCTCGACGCGGCACGGGACGCAGCGACCGGCGCGGCATCGACCGACGCGTCATCCGCCGAATCGGTCACGGAACCGTAACGGCCCCGATGGGGAGTCGTCCCCATTTCAAAGGGCTGCGGGCACCGTGTTAGCGTGATGCCGGTCCGGGTCGCCGACTCGGCCTTTCCGACGCACTCGACCGACGGAACATTCCAGGGGGAATCGCCAGTGGGTACCTTCACGTCCTGGGCCCGGACGCGGAAGCCGATTGCCTCGGTGGTCGCCCTCGCGGTCGCAGTGGGGGTCCCGTTGACCGTCGCCGTGCTGCATCAGGGTTTCCCGGTCACCGACCCCGACCTGCGCGCGCGGGACGTCTGGGTCACGAACGGCCAGGAACTGCTCGCCGGCCGGTTGAACCGGCAGATCGAAGAGCTGGACGCCGCGGTCGCCACCGTGTCGAACGACGTCGACGTGTTCCAGAACGGCGACGACGTCTTCCTGCTCGACGCGAGTGCCGGTTCGCTCGAGCGCATCGACCCGGCGTTCACGACGCTCACGCAGCGCATCGACGTGCCCCTCGGTTCGCAGATCGCCTACGGCGGTGATGTCCTCGCGATCCTCTCGCCGAAGGGCGAGCTCTGGACGACGCCCGCGGGGGGCGATCTGTCGTTCGACGCGCGCGGCACCGACCCGCTCGTCGAGCTCGGAGCGGGCGCCAGGGTCGCGGTGAGCGACCAGGGCACCGTGTTCGCGACCTCCGAGGACGACGACGAGCTCGTGACGATCGCCGTCGGCGGGGGAGACCCGGCGGTCGCGGCGGTCGAGAAGCTCGGCGCGCACCAGTTGGCCGCCGTCGGCGAACGCGCGGTGATCTTCGACGAGGACCGCAACGTCGTCGTCGTCGACGGGCGCGTCACGGAGTTGCCCGAGCCCGGATTGCGCCTGCAGCAGTCCAGCGCCGAGCACGATGTCGCATATGTCGCCTCCGGGGCGGCGCTCGTCGCGGTTCCGCTCGGTGGCGGGGACGCGCGGGTCATCGAGAACGAGGCCGCCGTCGCAGCGGCCCAGCAGCCGACAGAGGTCGCCGCGCCGGTGTGGGTGAACGGATGCGCCCACGGGGCGTGGGCGACGTCCGGCACGTATCTCGCCGTCTGCGGTGACGGGAAGCCGAAGTCCCAGGCGATCGAGCAGCCGACGGCGGGCTCGCGCCTCGAGTTCCGCGTCAACCGCGACGTGGTCGTGCTGAACGACCTCACGAACGGCAACGCCTGGATCGTCGACTCCGACCTGCGTCTCGTCGACAACTGGGAGGAGGTCACGCCGCCCGAGGAGACCGACGAGCTCGAGGGCGACGAGAAGAGCGCGCAGCAGACCTTCGAGGACACCCTCGCCGAGCGGACCGAGACGAACCGACCCCCCTTGGCGCGCGACGACGAGTACGGCGTGCGTCCCGGTCGCACCACCATCCTCGAGGTCCTCGAGAACGACACCGATCCCGACGGCGACGTGCTGACGATCGCGGGCACCTCCGAGGTCGCCGAGTCGCAGGGCGCCGTCGAGCTCATCGACGGCGGACGCGCGCTGCAGTTCACGCCCGCCGAGGGAGCGGCCGGCACCGCATCGTTCCGCTACACGGTCGACGACGGGCGCAAGGGCGTGTCCGAGGCATCCGTCAACGTGCGCATCGTTCCCGACTCCGAGAACGTCGCGCCGGCGTCGATGCGCTCCGGGGCCGTGAGCGTCGAACAGGGCCAGAAGATCAGCTACAACGTGCTCGCCGACTGGACCGACCCCGACGGCGACGACGTCTTCCTCGTGAATGCCTCGCCCACCGGCGGCGACGCGGTGCGCTTCAGCCCCGACGGGTTCGTGACCTTCGAGCACAAGTCGGCCGAACTGGGTCTCAAGGAGGTCGCGTTCACCGTCTCGGACGGGCAGCTGACGTCTGCCGGCGTCCTCACGGTCGACGTGAAGCCGACCGGCTCGTTGAACCCCGTGGGCACGCCCGACTTCGCCCAGGTCTTCGCGGGCGAGACGGTGCTCGTCGAACCGCTCGAGAACGACCTCACCCCCTCGGGTGCGCCGCTCACGCTGCTCGGCGTCGATCAGGTGCCGACCGACGCCTCCGTCACCCCGAACCCCGAGCGCGGCACGATCGCGTTCACCTCGAGCGCGCCGGGGGAGTACATCTTCCTCTACAACGTCGGGGCGGATGCCGCGGTGAGCGTGGGCCTCGTTCGCGTGCAGGTCGTCGAACCGCCCGGCCAGGCGCCACCGCCGATCGCCGTGAAGGACACGGCGTACCTGCGTCCGGGTGAGCCCACCACGGTGCCCGTGCTCACGAACGACGTCTCCCCGTCGGGCCGCGTGCTCGCGGTGCAGTCGGCCGACGACTCCGCGACCGAAGACCTCGTCTCCGTCGAGATCCTCACCAACACGGTCGCCCGGGTCACCGCGTCCGAGGCGCTCGATCGCCAGCTGCAGTTCAGCTACACCATCTCGGACGGCATCAACACGGCGACGGCGACCGTGACGGTCGTGCCCGTGCCGCCGCTCGTGAAGCACCAGCCGCCCGTCGCCGTCGACGACGCCATCAGCGTGCGAGCCGGCGACATCGCGACGGTGCCCGTGATGGCGAACGACTACCACCCCGACAGCACCGCGATCCGCGTGCTGCCCGAGCTCGCCGACACGAGCGCGCTGCAGGGGCTCGCATTCGTCGACGACGATCAGGTGCGGTTCCAGGCCCCCGAACAGCCAGGCACGTATTCGGCCGTGTACACGATCGGCGACGACTTCGAGCAGATCGCGCGCGCGACCGTGTCGTTCACGGTCGTGGCGAAGGATGCCGGCGAGAACCGGGCTCCGCTGCCGACGCCGCTCACCTCGCGGACGTTCGCGGGCTCGGCCGTGTCGATCGACGTGCCGCTCGACGGGCTCGATCCCGACGGCGACTCGGTGGTGCTCACCGGCATCACCTCGGCACCGGGGCTCGGGCGGATCGTCGAGCGCACGAGCACGTCGATCACGTACGAGGCGTTCGCCGGGTCGACGGGCACGGACACGTTCAACTACGAGTTGCGTGACGCCCTCGGTGCCACCGCAGAGGGCGTCATCCGCATCGGCGTCATCCCGCGCCCGCCGGTCGCCCTGCCGCCGAAGGCCGTCGACGACGCGATCGAGATGAAGCCGGGGCGCACCGCTTCGGTGGAGGTGCTGCTGAACGACTCGGACCCGAGCGGCTACAGCCTGAAGGCCGTCGATCTGCCCGAGGTCGATGAGGGCATCGAGGCGGAGATCCGCGACAAGCGGCGCGTCGTCGTGACCGCACCCGACCAGGAGGGTGCGTTCACGATCCGCTACGAGATCTCGAACGGCCACGGCGGGGCTGACACCGCCTTCCTGCAGGTCGCGGTGAAGAAGGACGCGAAGATCCTCCCCCCGACGGCGGAAGACCAGGTGATCGAGCCCGAGGAGGTCGTCGACGTCGATTCGGTGACGGTCGAGCCGCTCGACGACGCGACGAACCCGGGCGGCCTCGTCGAGGACCTCGTCGTGACGCTCGAGGGGCCCAACGCCGACCGCGCCGAAGTGACGCCGAACGGCGAGATCGTCGTCGAGCCCGGCCGCGAGCGGTACGCCGTCGCGTACCGGCTCACGAACGAGCTCGACGCCCTCTCGGCGATGGCCTTCGTCGTCGTCCCGCCCGCGGTGACCGAGAAGGACCTCGAGGAGGAGGAGCAGGAGCCGCAGATCCCCGCTCCGTACCTCGCCGACCTCGCCCCCATCGTCGTGCCGATGAACGGCAGCATCGAATGGGATGTCGCGGATATCGTCATCGTGCCGAGCGGCAAGCCCGCACTCATCCTGTCCGCGTCCGCCCCCAACGCCCGCGAGTCGTCGTACGTCGACGGTTCGACGCTCCAGTACAAGCCCGCGCAGGACTACCGTGGGCAGACCGCCGTCACGTTCGAGGTGACCGACGGCAAGAACGCGGACGACCGCGAGGGGCGCAAGGCGCTGCTCACCATCCCGATCACGGTCGGTGATCCGAACTTCGAGGACACCCCGCCGGTGTTCACGCCTCGCACCGAGACGATCGAGGCGGGCGAGGCGGCACTCGAGATCGACCTGCGGTCGTCGAGCGACCACCCGAACCCCGACGTCATCGGCCGTCTCGGCTACTCCAACCTCGCCGGCACGACGGCCGACATCCAGGCGTCGATCGACGGCGGCACGCTGAAGGTCTCGGCTCCGCGGGGCGTTCAGCCCGGCACCGCCACACGACTCACCTTCGACGTGACCTTCAACGAGTTCACCGTTCCGGGCTACGTCGACGTCAAGGTCGTCTCGTCGACGAAGGCGAAGCCGCAAGCCGTCGACGACGGGCCCGTCTACCTGACCCGCAGCGACTCGGCGACGGTCGACGTGCTCGAGAACGACTTCAACCCGTTCCCCGGCGAGCCGCTCACCGTGATCGCGGCGGAGGTCGACCAACTCGACGTCGGCTCGGCGGCGTCGGTGAGCTTCACGGCGAAGGATGTCACGGTGCGCACCGGTGCGGCCTTCACCGGCACGCTGAGCGTGATCTACCGCATCCAGGACGCGACGAAGGACCCGGCTCGTGAGACGCAGGGCCGCATCACCGTCATCGTGCGCGATCGTCCGGACGCGCCGAATCAGCCGAGCGTCACCGCGGGTGACGGCTACGCGGACATCACGTGGCAGGCCCCGGCGAACAACAACTCTCCGATCACGGAATACCGCGTGAGCTACGGCAGCAGGACCGACACGTTCGGCGCGAACGCGGCCGGCGTCCGGCAGCGCATCGAAGGGCTCACGAACGGCACGGCCTACACCTTCACGGTGACGGCGGTGAATGAGATCGGTGCGTCCTCGCCCTCCCCGGGGAAGGAGGTCACGCCGTACGGCACACCGACCGCGCCGCGGAATGCGAGCCTCCGGTCGTCGGGGGACGCCCCCGCGGACCTCACCGCGAGCTGGGACCCGCCCTCGTCGACCGGCGGTGGGAGCGTCACGTACGAGTACCGCATCAGCGGGACGGGCAACGGCTGGCAGACCACGAGCGGAACGTCGGCTCGGGCGAACAACGTTGGGGCGGGCACGTACACGCTCGAAGTGCGAGCCATCAACAACGGCAGCCAGAACAAGGGCCCCCTCGCGACCGACACGGTCGGCGTCAGCAACCCGCCGCCGCCGCAGCCGTCGGGCTCGATCGGCAAGGGACCGAGCCACGCGTGCGACACCGGTGGCGGCGGATGCGCGGACGTGCGCATCAGCTGGAGCAACATGGATCCTGGCACCTATCAGGTGTACGTGACGCTCAACGGCTCCTGGAGCAACTGGAGGGGCACGTACGACGTCGGCGAGAGCGGGCGGCTGCAGCTGCAGAATCACCTCGGGATCCGGCCTGCGGGCGAGACGATCGCGGTGCGCTTCGAGAACGTCAGCGGCGGCACCTCGCGGACGCTCGGCGCGATCAGTGGATCCCAGTGGAACAACCTCGGCTACGACACGTGGTGACACCGTGACGCGGCGCAGGCAACTCAGACCGAAGGAAACGACATGGCAGTGACATCCGAACAGGCGATCTGGTTCCAGGACGCGTTCTCGAAGCTCGTCGACAACGTCGACCAGGCGATCCTCGGCAAGCGCGAGGTCATCGAGCTCGTGCTCGTCGCCCTCTTCTCGAACGGGCACGTGCTGCTCGAGGACTTCCCGGGCACCGGCAAGACCGTGCTCGCGAAGGCGCTCGCGAACACGCTCGACGGCACGAACTCGCGCATCCAGTTCACCCCCGACCTGCTGCCCTCCGACGTCACCGGCGTCACGATCTACGACCAGGGCAAGGGGCACTTCGAGTTCCACCGCGGCCCGATCTTCGCGTCGGTCGTGCTCGCCGACGAGATCAACCGGGCGAGCCCGAAGACGCAGTCGGCGCTCCTCGAGGTCATGGAGGAGGGCAAGGTCACCGTCGACGGCGTGAGCTACGACGTCGGGTCGCCGTTCATGGTGATCGCGACCCAGAATCCCGTCGAGCAGGCCGGCACTTACACGCTGCCCGAGGCGCAGCTCGACCGGTTCCTCATCAAGACGACGCTCGGCTACCCCGACCACGACACGGCCGTGACCCTGCTCCTCGACGCCGCGAACCGCGCGCGTGCGTCGAAGGTCACGCCCATCATCGCGTCGAGCTCAGTCACGACGATGGCCCAGCTCGCCTCCGAGGTCTTCGTGGATGCCGCCGTGCTCTCGTACCTCAACCAGATCGTCGCGGCGACCCGCGAGCACCAGGACTCCGCGCTCGGCGTGAGCATGCGCGGCGCTCTGGCGCTCGCGCGAACGGTGAAGACATGGGCGATCGCGCACGGCCGCACCTACGTGACGCCCGACGACGTGCGCGACCTCGCCGTGCCCGTGCTCGCACACCGCATCATCGTCGACCCCGAATCGGAGTTCGCCGGCGTGACCGCCGAAGACATCGTGAGCCGCGTGCTCGTCGAGGTCGCACCGCCCGCGTACCGGGCGGCATGAGCGGGGCGGCACCGGTCGGGGCGGCGCCGGCGACGTCCGAAGAGACCCGGCTTGGCGGCGCGGCACCGTCGCAGACGGCCATCGCGTTCCGTGCCGTCCGGCGTTCGCTCGCGGCATCCGCTCGCTCGCTCGGAGGTCGCACGGCCGACGCCGCGCGCGTCGTCGGCCGATTCACCGCTCCCGTGACCGGTGTCATCTCGGTCACGGGCTGGCTCGTGCTCGGGGGCGGCGTCGTGGCGCTCGCGATCGCCTGGGCCTTCGGATGGATCGAGTTCGCCTTCCTCGGCTTCACGTTGCTCGCGGCACTCGTCGTCGCCGTCGCGTTCGTCTTCGGCCGCATGCACTACCGCGTCGGCATCGAACTGCAGCCCGCCCGGGTCGTCGCCGGGGAGCGTGCCCTCGGCCGTCTCGTCGTGGAGAATGCCGGCACCGGCCCGTCGACGCCGTCGCGCCTCGAGCTGCCGGTCGGCGCCGGCACCGCCGAGTTCGTGGTGCCGACCCTCGCGCCGGGCGGTGAGCACGAGGAACTGTTCGCGGTTCCGACGAACCGGCGAGCCGTGATCGTCGCAGGTCCCGCACTGTCGGTACGCGGCGATCAGCTCGGGCTGCTCCGGCGCACGGTGCGCTGGACCGATCCCGTCGAGCTCTTCGTGCATCCCGTGACCGCTCGCCTGCGGCCGTCGGCCGCCGGACTCGTGCGCGACCTCGAGGGCGAGATCACGAAGACCATCACGAACGACGACATCTCATTCCACGCGCTGCGTGCGTACGAGCCCGGCGATGCGATGCGCAACGTGCACTGGCGCACGTCCGCCCGCACCGGTCAGCTCATGGTGCGCCAATACGAGGAGTCGCGTCGTTCCCAGCTGATCCTCG
>JAPSJT010000010.1 GCA_031178045.1 Agromyces sp. | reverse complement strand
CCCGACCGAGTACGGGCCGCGGCTCGCCGATCGCGTTCGCGCCCTCACGAGCGACCCCGTGACCGCCTTCCTCGACTTCCTCGGCGGGGAGACCGGTTCGGCCGAGGAGCTCGGCGTGCCCCCGTCCCGGGTGCTGACCCTGCTCGACTGGGACGCGGTCGACGAGCACGACGCCGTGCGGGCGTCGGCGGGCGACGTCGTGGCGCTCGGCCGCGTGGCCTCGCTCGCCGCCGCCCGCCGGATCCGCCTGCCGATCGCCGACGTCTTCCCCCTCGATGAGGTCGCCGACGCGTACCGCGCGCTCGACAAGCGCGAGGCGCCGGGCAAGATCGTGCTCGGCCTGCGAATCGTCGAGTATCCGGGCCAGCACGTGCGTGAACCCGAACTCAAGGAACAGGACGTCACGCTCGGCGTGCCGACGCCGCACGACCATCTCGACGTCGAGGAGGCGGTGCCGCCCGCGATCGGCGACGGAAGCGTTCGCCGCCGCCATCGCGAGGAGCGCGCGGAGCGCGAGCGGGGCGTGTAACCCGGGCCGGAGGGGCATCCGCTCGCCCATAGGATTGCACCTATGGCCGACGCCTCCTCGTTCTCTGTCACCACGCCCATCTTCTATGTCAACGACGTGCCCCACATCGGTCACGCGTACACCGAGGTGGCCACCGACGTGCTCGCACGGTGGCACCGGCAGGCGGGCGACGACACGTGGATGCTCACCGGCACCGACGAGCACGGCCAGAAGATCCTCCGCACGGCGACCGCCAACGGCGTCACGCCGAAGGAATGGGCCGACAAGCTCGTCGCCGAGGCGTGGGTCCCGCTGCTCGAGACGGTCGACATCGCGAACGACGACTTCATCCGCACCACCGAGGACCGGCACGAGACGAACGTGCAGAAGTTCCTGCAGAAGCTCTACGACGACGGCCACATCTACACGGGGGAGTACGAGGGCTACTACTGCGTCGGCTGCGAGGAGTACAAGCAGCAGTCCGAGCTGCTTCCGGGCGAAGGCGAGTACGAGGGTCAGCTCGTCTGCGCCATCCACTCGAAGCCCGTGGAGCTCCTGCACGAGAAGAACTACTTCTTCCGCATGAGCGCCTTCGCCGAGCAGCTGCTCGCGCTCTACGAGGAGCGCCCCGACTTCGTCCAGCCCGAGTCGGCGCGCAACGAGGTGCTGTCGTTCGTGCGTTCGGGGCTCGCCGATCTCTCGATCTCGCGATCGACGTTCGACTGGGGCGTGAAGGTGCCGTGGGACGACTCGCACGTCGTCTATGTCTGGTTCGACGCCCTGCTGAACTACATCACCGCCGTCGGCTACGGGCAGGACGACGCCGAGTTCACCCGCCGCTGGCCGGCCCAGCACATCATCGGCAAGGACATCCTGCGTTTCCACGCCGTCATCTGGCCGGCCATGCTCATGGCGGCGGGCGTCGACGTGCCGCGCGGCGTGTTCGCGCACGGCTGGCTGCTCGTCGGCGGCGAGAAGATGTCGAAATCGAAGCTCACGGGCATCGCGCCCGAGCAGATCACCGAGACGTTCGGCTCCGATGCGTTCCGGTACTACTTCCTCTCGGCGATCAACTTCGGGCAGGACGGCTCGTTCTCGTGGGAGGATCTCGCCGCCCGTTACCAGGCCGAGCTCGCGAACGGCTTCGGCAACCTCGCCTCGCGCGTCGTCGCGATGATCACGCGCTACTGCGGGGGCGTCGTGCCGGCCGCCGCCGAACTCTCGGCCGCCGACCATGAGATCGCGTCGATCGAGCAGCGTGCGACGGATGCCTCGTGGGCGGCCGTCGAACGACTCGCCGTGCACGACGCCATCGCGGCGACGTGGGAGCTCGTCGACGCGCTGAACGGGTACCTCACGGTCGAGGAGCCGTGGACGCTCGCCAAGGACCCGCACCAGCGCGCCCGGCTCGAGACGGTGCTCGCCACCGCGTACCACGGACTCGGCACCCTCGCCGTGCTGCTCTCGCCGGTGCTGCCGAAGGCGACCGCGAAGCTCTGGACCGCGCTCGGCGCCCCCGGCACCGTGCAGGAGCAGCGCATCGACCGGGCGAACGAGTGGACCCTCGGCGAGCGCGTCTCCCCGCTCGAGGCGCTCTTCCCGCGCATCGAGGTCGCGGAGTGATCGCGGCGTGACGAACGCCTCGCCCGAGCACCTGCGCACCCGCGCCGACGGCGGCCGTCCCGTCGAGTACCCGCCACAGCCCGAGCCGCTCGCCGTACCCGTCTACGACAACCACACGCATCTCGAGATCGCCGACGGCGCCCTCCCGCTCGACGTGCACGAGCACCTCGAGCGAGCGGCATCCGTCGGCATCGCGGGCGCCGTGCAGGTCGGCACCGACGTCGTCACGAGCCGCTGGTCGGCCGAGGCGGCGGCGCGGGAGCCCCGTCTGCTCGCGGCGGTGGCGCTGCACCCGAACGAGGCGCCCGAGCTCGAGGCATCCGGCGGCCTCGACGACGCCCTCGCCGTCATCGACGAGCTCGCCGCGCAGCCGCGGGTGCGCGCCGTCGGCGAGACGGGGCTCGACTTCTATCGCACCGGTGAGGCCGGCCGTGGGGCGCAGTTCCGCTCGTTCGAGGCGCACATCGACATCGCGAAGCGGCACGGCGTCGCCCTGCAGATCCACGACCGTGAGGCGCATGACGACGTCGTCGCGACGCTCCGGCGGGTGGGCGCTCCCGATCGCACCGTGTTCCACTGCTTCTCGGGCGGCGCCGACCTCGCCCGCCTCGCGGGCGACGCAGGGTGGTACCTCTCGTTCGCCGGCAACCTGACGTTCAAAAACGCCGAGAACCTCCGTGAGGCCCTGAGGGTCGCGCCCCGCGACCGCATCCTCGTCGAGACGGACGCCCCGTACCTCACGCCCGTGCCGCTGCGCGGCCGCCCGAACGCGCCCTACCTCGTCCCGCACACGGTGCGGTTCATGGCCGAGGTGCTCGACGCGGATCTCGACGAACTGTGCGCGCAACTCGCGTCGAACACGCGTCGGGTCTACGGTGCGTGGGATGATGAAGCCCGTGCGGGGGACTGAACGCGACGGTGCGGTGTGAACGCGCACCGACATGAGGCCGAGTCGGCCGGCGCCGTGGTGCCGCGTCTGCTCGGGCCCGCCGAGATCCGCGACCTCGCCGAGCTGCTCGACGTCACGCCCACGAAGAAGCTCGGCCAGAACTTCGTGCACGACGGCAACACCGTGCGCCGGATCGTGCAGACCGCGGGCGTCGCAGCGGGCGAGACGGTGCTCGAGATCGGGCCCGGACTCGGATCGCTGACCCTCGGGCTGCTCGAGGCCGGGGCATCCGTCATCGCCGTCGAGATCGATCGCCGACTCGCCGAGCAGTTGCCGCACACCGTGCGCATCATGCAGCCGGGCACCTCGCTCACGGTCGTGCAGGATGACGCCCTCCGGGTGACCCGGTTGCCGGGCGAACCCGTGCGTCTCGTCGCGAACCTCCCGTACAACATCTCGGTGCCGGTGCTGCTGCACCTGCTCGAGCACTTCCCGACGCTGCAGTCGGGGATCGTCATGGTGCAGGCCGAGGTCGGGCACCGACTCGCGGCCGATCCCGGCTCGAAGGTCTACGGTGCACCGAGCGTGAAGGCGGCCTGGTACGGCCGATGGCGAACCGCCGGCCATGTCTCGCGCATGGTCTTCTGGCCGGTGCCGAACGTCGATTCGGTGCTCGTCGGGTTCGAGCGCGCGGATGCCCCGGGCAGCGAGGCCGAGCGTGTCGCGACGTTCGCGATCGTCGACGCGGCGTTCCAGCAGCGCCGCAAGATGCTGCGGCAGGCGCTCGCGACGGTGCTCGGCGGCAGCTCGGCGAGCGCGACGGCGGTACTCGAGGCCGCTGGAGTCGACCCGCAGGCGCGTGGCGAGCAGCTCACGGTCGGCGACTTCCTCCGCATCGCTCGCGCTGCCGGAGCGGCACCCGGGTCCAATCCATCCGAGACATCGGGCGACCTCGCGCGCTAGCGTGGTCGCATGAGCGAGACGCCCGTGGGAGCGTCGGCCGACGGTGTCGGCGACGACTCCGTCCACGCCGCCACCGGCCGGGGCCGGGATGAGTGGTTCGCCCTCCTCGACCAGAACGGCGCCGCCGAGTGGCCGCATCAGCGGATCGCCTCGTGGCTCGTCGCCGAGCACGGGGTCGACGCCTGGTGGTCCCAGAACATCACCGTCGCGTTCGAGCAGGCACGCGGCATCCGCGAGCCGGGCCAGCGCCAGGACGGCACGTTCGAGGCGAGCGTCTCGCGCACCGTCCCGCTCGGCACTGCGGATGCGCTCCGAGCACTCGCGGAGATCGTGACGACCGAGCTCGAGGTCGAGCCGCTCGCGCTCAACCTCACGGCGAAGCATCCCACCGCCCGCTTCCCGCTCGACGGCGGCGAGTTCGTGCTCGCCTCGGCCGGCCCCGTCGGTGAGGGTCGCTCGTCGATCGCACTCACGTGGGGGCGCATGCACGACGGCTCGCGGCTGGCCGACGCGAAGACCCGGATGCGGGCCTGGCTGCAGGCGGTCGGCTGACCGGGCCGTCCGAGCGCCGTGGGATAGCGTGGACGCATGACGATCGCGGCGACGGACGAGTCGGTACACGTTCGAGCGCCCGGCAAGATCAACGTCTTCCTGCGCGTCGGCGACGTGCAGAACGACGGCTATCACGACGTCGCCACGGCCTATCAGGCCGTCTCGCTCTACGAAGACGTGCGAGCGTGGCCCGACGACGAGTTCAGCGTGTCGTTCACCGGCCCGATCGACACCTCCGCCCTGCCGACGGATGCCTCGAACCTCGCGCTGCGCGCGGCGAAGCTGCTCGCCCGCACCGTCGGCGTCCCCGGGGGCGTGCACCTCGAGATCGAGAAGCACGTGCCCATCGCGGGCGGCATGGGCGGCGGCTCGGCCGATGCGGCGGCGACGCTCGTCGCGTGCGACGCGATGTGGGGCACGGCGCTCGGCAAGGAGGAGTTGCACGCGCTCGCGGCGAAGCTCGGTGCCGACGTGCCGTTCGCGCTCACGGGCGGCACGGCGATCGGCACGGGCCGCGGTGATCGGCTGAGCCCCGCACTCGCGACGGGCTCGTTCCACTGGGTGCTCGCGGTGGCGGAGTTCGGCCTCTCGACGCCGGCCGTGTACCGCGAGCTCGACCGTCGGCGCGAGGAGACGATGCGGCTGGCGTCGGCGGGGGTCGCGCCCGTCGTCGACGCGACGGTGCTGCAGGCGCTCCGGGCGGGTGACGCCCACCGCCTCGCCGCCGCCCTGCACAACGACCTGCAGGAGGCGGCACTCGGGCTCGCACCCGGCCTCGGCGGCATCCTCGAGCTCGGCGAGGCGCACGGGGCGCTCGCCGGGCTCGTCTCGGGATCGGGCCCGACCGTGGCGTTCCTCGCCGAGGACGCCGACTCGGCGCTCGAGCTCCAGATCGCGCTCTCCGCGGCGCGCCTCAACGCGGTGCACGCGCACGGGCCGGTGCACGGCGCCCGCGTCCTCACGCGCTGAGGCGCCGCGCTCGGGCTCGCGTCCAGGTCGCGGCGGCTAGGCTCGTCGGGACATGGCACACCTCCTCGGCGCCGAGCGCCTGCACCTCGAGTTCCCGACGCGCACCGTCTTCGACGAGGTCACCCTCGGCATCGACGAGGGCGATCGCATCGGCGTCGTCGGCCGCAACGGCGACGGGAAGTCGACGCTCCTGAAGCTGCTCGCGGGCCGCCTCGAGCCCGACGCCGGTCGCGTCACCCGACGCCGCGGCATCCGCATCGGGATGCTCGACCAGGCCGATGTCGTGGATCCGGGCAAGACCGTCGCCGAGTCGGTCGTGGGCGGCATCGAAGAGCACGTCTGGGCGGGGGACGCGAAGGTGCGCGACGTGATCGCTGGCCTGCTCGCCGACGTGCCGTGGCACGCGCAGATCGCCAGCCTCTCGGGCGGCCAGCGCCGCCGGGTCGGGCTCGCGGCGCTCCTCGTCGGCGACTGGGACGTGGTCTTCCTCGACGAGCCGACGAACCATCTCGACGTCGAGGGCATCGCCTGGCTCGCCGGGCACCTGAAGACGCGGTGGCCGGCGGATGCCGGTGCGCTCGTCGTCGTGACCCACGACCGCTGGTTCCTCGACGAGGTGTGCACCGGCACGTGGGAGGTGCACGACGGGATCGTCGAGCCCTTCGAGGGCGGCTACGCCGCGTACGTGCTGCAGCGCGTGGAGCGCGACCGCATGGCCGCGGCATCCGAGACGAAGCGGCAGAACCTCATGCGCAAGGAGCTCGCGTGGCTCCGCCGAGGCGCGCCCGCCCGCACGTCGAAGCCGAAGTTCCGCATCGAGGCCGCGAACCAGCTCATCGAGAACGAGCCGCCGGTGCGCAACCCGGTGGAGCTCAACCGGCTCGCGGTCTCGCGGCTCGGCAAGGACGTCGTCGACCTGCTCGACGTGTCGGTCGTGTACCCGGTGCAGCCGGGGCACGGAGCGGCGGCGGATGCCCCGCCCGGGGCGCCTTCGACGAAGACCGTGCTGCACGAGCTCGAATGGCGCATCGCGCCGGGGGAGCGCACCGGCATCCTCGGGGTGAACGGCGCCGGCAAGTCGACGCTCCTCGGCCTCGTCACGGGCGCCGTGCAACCCACCACCGGACGCGTGAAGCGCGGCAAGACGGTGAAGATCGCGACGCTCAGCCAGGAGCTCGCCGAGCTCGCGGAGTGGGCCGACGAACGCGTCAGCGCCGTCGTCGCGGAGCAGCGGACCTCGTACGAGGTCGGTGGCAGGGAGATGACGCCCGGGCAGCTGCTCGAGCGGCTCGGCTTCACGAATGCGCAGCTCTCGACGCCCGTGAAGAACCTCTCGGGCGGGCAGAAGCGGCGACTGCAGCTGCTGCTCATCCTGCTCAGCGAACCGAACGTGCTCATCCTCGATGAGCCGACGAACGACCTCGACACCGACATGCTCGCCGCGATCGAGGACCTGCTGGACTCGTGGCCGGGCACCCTGCTCGTCGTCTCCCACGACCGGTACCTCATCGAGCGCGTCACCGACCGGCAGCTCGCGATCATCGACGGACACCTCCGCGACCTGCCGCGCGGCGTGGAGCAGTACCTCGAGCTGCGTCGGACCTCGGCCGGGGCGGCCGCCGATGCCTCGGCCCGGCTCGCCTCCGAGGCCGCCGCTCCCGGCTCCGCCGCGGCGGCGTCGGGCGAGGCGACGCTCACCGGCGCGGCGCGTCGCACCGCCGAGAAGGAGCTCTCCGCCATCGACCGGCGGCTCGAGAAGCTCACGGCCGAGATCGCGACGCTGCACGAGCGGATGGCACGCCACGATCAGGGCGACTACGTCGGACTCGGCGCGCTCGGCGATGAGCTGCGTGCGCTCGAGGCATCCGTCGCCGAGCTCGAGACGCGCTGGCTCGAACTTTCTGAGACGCTCGAAGCCTGACACCGCAGGAACTGTGACGCATCGTGACCACGTGGTCAATAGGGCGAAGATCCTTCGCATAACGTAGGAGTGCGCCCGCGTTCGCGGCATCGAAGCCCCCACGACACGAACCGTGGCGGAGCCATGCCTGCTCCATGCCACCAGCAGCCGAACGTGCGCGCCCAGCCGAAAGGAAGTCCCGCATGTCACGCACCACCAAGTTCCTCGCCGCCATCGCCGCCCTGCCCCTCCTCGCCGGATTCGCCGCGTGCGCGTCGCCCGCCGCGGGCGGCGACGGCGCCTCCGACGTCGTGAAGATCGGCGTCGTCGGCAAGGCCGACCCGCAGTGGGCCGCCTTCGAGGAGGCCGCCGCCGACGAGGGCATCACGATCGAGATCGTCGACTTCTCCGACTACGCGCAGCCGAACCCGGCGACGACCGAGGGCGAGCTCGACCTCAACCAGTTCCAGCACATCGTGTACCTCGCCGACTACAACGTGTCGTCGGGCGAGGACCTCGTGCCGGTCGGCTCGACGGCGATCTACCCCCTCGGCCTCTACTCGACGAAGTACGAGTCGGTCGACGACATCGCCGAGGGCGAGACCGTGGCCGTGCCGAACGACGCATCGAACCAGGCGCGCGCACTGCTCGTGCTGCAGTCGGCCGGGCTCATCGAGCTGAAGAGCGGCGGCACGATCTTCTCCGACCTCGCCGACATCGACGAGGCGAAGTCGAAGGTCGAGGTCACCGCCCTCGAAGCGTCCCTCACGCCCACCTCGCTGCCCGACGTCGCCGCCGCGGTCATCAACAACGACTTCGTCGAGGACGCCGGTCTCTCGTTCGACGACGCGATCGCGCAGGACGACCCGAGCGACCCCAACGCGCTGCCGTACGTGAACATCTTCGCGACGCGCGCCGAGGACGCCGAGAACGAGACCTACCTGAAGCTCGTCGACATCTTCCAGAACGACCCCGAGGTGCAGGCCGGACTCATCGAGGCCTCGGGCGACACCGCGGTGTCCGTGAAGACGCCCGTCGCCGACCTCCTCGACTCGCTCGCCAAGGTCGAGGCCGACACGAAGGCCGCCAAGGGCTAGTCGACACCGAGCCGATCGCTTCGGCGATCGGATCAGCTCGCCGCGCGGGCGGTGGACGCACGACTCGGCGTCCGCCGCCCTGCGCGGCGTTGCAGGAGGAGGATCTCATGGCGCTCGTCGCCCTGCGGAACGTCACGAAGACGTATCCCGCCCCCGACCGCACGGGGGCGCCCGTGGTCGCCATCGACCAGGTCGACCTCGAGGTGGAACCCGGTGACGTGTACGGCATCATCGGGTACTCGGGTGCCGGCAAGTCGACGCTCGTCCGGCTCGTGAATGCACTCGAGCCCGCGACGTCCGGCAGCATCGAGGTGGACGGCCGCGAGATCACGACGATGTCCGAGCGCGAACTCCGCGGCATCCGGCTCGGCATCGGAATGATCTTCCAGCAGTTCAATCTCTTCAACTCGAAGACGGTGTGGCAGAACATCGCCTACCCCCTCACCGTCGCGGGCGCGTCGAGGGCCGAGGTCGCCGCGCGCGTCGCCGAACTCCTCGACTTCGTCGGGCTCGCCGACAAGGCGCGCAACTTTCCCGACCAGCTCTCGGGCGGGCAGAAGCAGCGCGTCGGCATCGCCCGCGCGCTCGCGACCTCCCCCCGGCTGCTCCTCGCCGACGAGGCGACGAGCGCGCTCGATCCCGAGACGACGCAGGAGGTGCTCGAGCTCCTGAAGCGCGTCAACCGGGAGTTCGGCGTGACCATCATCGTCATCACGCACGAGATGGATGTCATCCAGTCGATCGCCACGAAGGTCGCCGTCATGGATGCCGGTCGGGTGATCGAGCACGGGCCCGTCTTCGACGTCTTCTCGAACCCGCAGAATCCGTCGTCGCAGCGATTCGTCGCGACGGTCGTGAAGGGAATCCCGTCACCGGCCGAACTCGCGGTGCTCCGCGAGCGGCACGACGGGCGCATCGTCACGATCTCGTTCCGCGACGGTGACGCCTCGCAGGCCGCGGTCTTCCTCGAGCTCGCGAGGGCCGGCGTCGAGTTCGAGCTCGTCTACGGCGGCATCAACGACATCCAGGGGCGCGCGTTCGGCCACCTCACGCTCGCGCTGCGCGGGCCGGATGCAGCGGTCGACGCGGTCATCGCGACCATCGCCGAGCGCGTCGACGTGACGGAGGTGGGCTGATGGATCGCCTGTTCGAACTCCAGTCCGAGTTCTGGGTCGCCGCGGTCGAGACGCTCTACATGGTGGCGCTCACGCTCCTCATCGGCGGCGCGGCGGGGCTGTTGCTCGGCATCGTGCTCTACATGACCCGGCCGGGCAGCCTCCTGTCGAACGCGCCGGTGTTCACGATCGTGAACGTGATCATCAACTTCTTCCGGCCGATCCCGTTCATCATCTTCATCGCCGCGGTCCAGCCGCTCTCCCGTCTCGTCATCGGCACGGGCATCGGCAACAACGCGCTCATCTTCGCGCTCTCGCTCGCCGCGTCGTTCGCGATCGCGCGCATCGTGGAGCAGAACCTGCTCACGGTGTCGCCGGGGGTCATCGAGGCGGCGCGTTCGATGGGCGCCGGGCCGCTCCGGATCCTGCGCACGGTCGTGCTTCCCGAGGCGCTCGGTCCGCTCGTCCTCGGCTACACGTTCGTGCTGGTCGCACTCGTCGACATGACGGCGGTCGCCGGCTTCATCGGCGGCGGCGGGCTCGGCAACTTCGCGCTCGTGTACGGCTACCGGCAGTTCGAGCCGGCGGTCACCTGGGCGGCAGTCCTGCTCATCGTCGTGTTCGTGCAGATCGTGCAGTTCGTCGGCAACTGGCTCGCGCGGAAGGTGCTTCGCCGGTAGGGCCGGCGCTACTCGGGCGGGTGTGCGTCGATGCGCTCAGTCGAACCCGAGGCTGAGCTTTCGCAGCAGTGCGGCGAGCCGCTTCTGCTCTGCGGCCGGAAGCCCCTCGAGCAGCTCCGACTCCGCGTCGACGAGGCGGGTGATCGCGGCATCCACTCGAGTGAGTCCGGCGGGGCTCATCTCGACCAGGATGCCGCGACCGTCGTTCGGGTCGGTCTGCCGCGTCACGAGCCCTCGCTCGACCAGTCGGTCGATGCGGTTGGTCATGGTGCCGCTCGAGACGAGCGTCTGCTGCAGGAGCTGCTTGGGGGAGAGTCGGTAGGGAGCGCCCGCCCGCCGCAGCGCCGACAGCACGTCGAACTCGGATGCCTCGAGCTCCGAGCGGGCGAAGGCCTGACGGCGCGCCCGGTCGAGGTGCTTGGAGAGCCGCGCCACTCGCGAGAGCACCTGCAGGGGTGCGAAGTCGAGGTCGGGCCGCTCGCGCTCCCAATCGCGTACGATCCGGTCGACCTCGTCAGTATCCGCCACCCGCTCATTCTCGCAGGAGCGCGGTCGCTCGCAGGAGCCCTCTCGAGAGCGCAGCGTGGGGGGTGCGGGCGAGCGGATGCCGCCGCACCGCGCCCGGCGGCCATGGCAGACTTGATGCGCGCCGGGCGATCGTCCGCGCGGTCCGCCATGGTGTAACGGCAGCACGACAGCCTTTGGAGCTGTGAGGACCAGGTTCGAATCCTGGTGGCGGAGCATGGACCAGCAACTCGCCATCATCGTGCTCGCCGCCGGCCAGGGCACCCGCATGAGATCGGCCACCCCGAAGCTCCTGCACCCCCTCGCCGGCTCGCCGATCGTCGCGCACGTGCTGCGCACGGCGCGGGCGCTCGATGCGGCGCACGTCATCGCCGTCGTGCGTCACGAGCGCGACCAGGTCGCCGCGGCCGTCGAGTCGGTGCTCCCCGGCACCGTGGTCGTCGACCAGGACGAGATCCCGGGCACCGGTCGAGCGGTCGAGCAGGCGATCGCCGCCCTGCCCGATGACTTCGACGGCGAGGTGCTCGTGCTGAACGGCGACGTGCCGCTCCTCGACGCCGACACGCTCGCCGCCTTCCTCGAACGCCACCGCGGCCGTGCCGCGCACGCCTCCGTGCTCTCGGCACGCTACGACGACCCGAACGGCTACGGGCGGGTCGTGCGCGACGCGAACGGCGCCTTCGACCGCATCGTCGAGCAGAAGGACGCCAGCGACGACGAGCGGGCGATCGACGAGATCAACGCGGGCATCTACGCGTTCGGCGTCGGAGCGCTGCGCGACCACCTCGCGAACCTCACGACCGACAACGCGCAGGGCGAGAAGTACCTCACCGATGTCATCCAGCTGCTCCGCGAAGCGGGTTCCGAGGTCGAGGCCGTGCCCGTGAGCGAGCCCTGGCTCGTCGCCGGCATCAACGATCGCGCCCAGCTGTCCGAGACGGCCGCCCGGCTGAACGCGCTCATCGTGCGCGGCTGGCAGTTGAACGGCGTGACGATCGAAGACCCCGCCACGACGTGGATCGACCTCGACGTGAAGCTCGAGCCCGATGTCACGATCCGGCCCGGCACGCAGCTGAAGGGCGCGACCGTCATCGCGGCGGGGGCCGTGATCGGCCCCGACACGACGCTCGTCGACTGCGAGGTCGGCGCGAACGCCGAGGTGAAGCGCACGGATGCCACGCTGTCGGTGATCGGCGATGGGGCATCCGTCGGCCCCTTCTCGTATCTGCGGCCCGGCACTGTGCTCGGCAGCGACGGCAAGATCGGCGCCTTCGTGGAGTCGAAGAACGCGACGATCGGCGAGGGCAGCAAGGTGCCCCACCTCTCGTACATCGGCGACGCCACGGTCGGCGAGCACTCGAACATCGGGGCGGGCTCGATCTTCGCCAACTACGACGGCGTGCGGAAGCATCACTCCGAGGTCGGCTCGCACGTGCGCACGGGGTCGCACGGGGTGTTCGTCGCGCCCGTTAGGATTGGCGACGGGGTCTACACGGCCGCCGGCACCGTCGTTCGCAAAGATGTTCCCGCGGGCGCCCTCGCCGTGAACGTGGCACCCCAACGCAACATCGAGGGATGGGTCCAGAAGCACCGACCCGGCACCGCAGCGGCCCGAGCCGCCGAGGCCGCCGGCGAGGCATCCGGCTCGGCATCGATCGACGCAGCCGCCGACTGACGCACCGGCTCACGCGGGTGGAGAGGACACACCACATGTCGGGAATCGAGACCACCGGATCGAAGCGCCTCGTGCTCGTCTCGGGGCGCGCCCACCCAGAGCTCGCCCAGCAGATCGCCGACGAGCTCGGCACCGAGCTGATGCCCACCGACGCGCGCACGTTCGCGAACGGCGAGCTCTACGCGCGCTTCGACGAGAGCGTGCGCGGCACCGACGCGTTCGTGATCCAGTCCCACGCCTCGCCGATCAACGAGTGGCTCATGGAGCAGCTCATCATGGTCGACGCGCTGAAGCGCGCATCGGCCAAGCGCATCACCGTGGTCTCCCCGTTCTACCCGTACGCCCGCCAAGACAAGAAGGGCCGCGGTCGCGAGCCCATCTCCGCGCGCCTCGTCGCCGACCTCTACAAGGCGGCCGGCGCCGATCGCATCATGTCCATCGACCTGCACGCGGCGCAGATCCAGGGCTTCTTCGACGGCCCGGTCGATCACCTCTTCGCGATGCCCGTACTGCTCGAGCACTTCCGCGAGCAGCTCGACCCGGCGACGCTCACCGTCGTCTCGCCCGACATGGGGCGGGTGCGCGTCGCCGACATCTGGAGCGACAAGCTCGGCGCACCGCTCGCGATCATCCACAAACGCCGCGACCCGCTCGTGCCGAACCAGGTCTCGGTGCACGAGATCGTCGGCGACGTGGACGGCCGCGTCTGCCTGCTCGTCGACGACCTCATCGACACCGGCCGCACGATCGTGAAGGCCGCTGAGGCGCTCAAGGCGAACGGCGCGATCGGCGTCGTCGTCGCCGCGACCCACGCCGTGTTCTCGAACCCGGCGACCGAGATCCTCCAGTCCGACTTCATCGACTCCGTCGTCGTCACCGACACCCTCCCGGTCCCCGCCGAGAAGCGCTGGGACCGCCTGACCGTGCTGCCGATCGCACCGCTCCTCGCCCGTGCCATCCACGAGGTCTTCGAGGACGGCTCCGTCACGAGCATGTTCGACGGCGCGGCGTAGGCGGCGCGAGTGGCGATCACGACCCCTCGGCCGTGGCTCGGCAGCTACGCCGACGGCGTGCCGCACGACATCGACGAGCAGACCGGCTCGCTCTTCGACCTCGTGCGCGAGTCGGTCGAGCAGTACGGCGATCAGGTCGCCCTCGAGTTCTTCGAGCGCACGACGAGCTACGCCGAGCTCGGTGAGCAGATCGAGCGCGCGGCCGAGGGCCTGCGCCTGCTCGGCGTGCAGAAGGGCGATCCCGTCGCCATCGTGCTGCCGAACTGCCCGCAGCACATCGTCGCGTTCTACGCCGTGCTCCGGCTCGGCGGGATCGTCGTCGAGCACAATCCGCTCTATACGCCCCGCGAGCTGCGGCACCAGTTCGAAGACCACGGAGCGCGCGTCGTCATCGCGTGGGACAAGGTGGTCGACACGATCCAGGCGTTCCCGGCGGATGTCGCGGTCGACGCGATCGTCTCCGTCGACGTCACTCGTGCGATGCCGTTCCTCACCAGAGCGCTCCTGCGATTGCCGATCGCGAAGGCGCGAGCGTCGCGTGCGGCGCTCACCACGAAGGTGCGGGGCACGACCCCCTGGCGGCGGCTCGTGGCGTCCGAGCGCATCGACGCGCACATCATCGGACCCGAGGCCTCCGACGTCGCACTGATCCAGTACACGAGCGGCACGACCGGCAGCCCGAAGGGCGCGACGCTGACACATGCCAACCTCACGACGAACGCGGCGCAGTCGCGAGCCTGGGTGCCCGAGATCGAACGCGGCACCGCCGTCGTCTACGCGGTGCTGCCGATGTTCCACGCCTACGGGCTCACGCTCTGCCTCACCTTCGCGATGAGCATGGGGGCGCGGCTCGTGCTCTTTCCGAGATTCGACCCCGAACTCGTGCTGAAGGTCGTGCGCAAGCGCCCGCCGACCTTCCTCCCCGCTGTGCCGCCGATCTACGACCGGCTCACCAAGGCGGCCGCCGCAGAGGGCGTGTCGCTCGAGGGCATCCGCATCGCCATCTCGGGCGCCATGCCGCTCTCGCCCGACGTCGTGGCGCCCTGGGAGGCCGCGACCGGCGGATACCTCGTCGAAGGCTACGGCCTCTCGGAGTGCTCGCCCGTGCTCATGGCGAATCCCGTCGCCCCGAACCGCAGGGCCGGCACGGTCGGCCTGCCGCTGCCGTCCACCGAGGTGCGCGTCGTCGACCCCGACGCACCTCAGACGGATGTGGCGCCGGGCGCCGAGGGCGAGCTCATCGTGCGCGGTCCGCAGGTGTTCTCCGGATACTGGAGGAAGCCCGACGAGACCGAGGCGGTGTTCGTGCCCGCGACCGATGGCGGCGCCGACTGGTTCCGCACGGGCGACATCGTCTCGATCGACGCCGAGGGCTTCGTGCGGGTCGTCGACCGCATCAAGGAGCTCATCATCACCGGCGGCTTCAACGTCGCGCCGAGCGAGGTCGAGGAGGCCGTGCGCTCGCACCCCGACGTCGAGGACTGCGCCGTCATCGGCCTGCCCGACGACCACTCGGGCGAGCAGGTCGTCGCCGTGGTCGTGCTGAAACCCGGGGCGACGCTCGACGAGCCCGGGATCCGCGAGCACGCGCGTGGGGAGCTCACGGCGTACAAGGTGCCGAAGCGCGTCGTCGCGGTCGACGACCTCCCGCGATCGCTCATCGGCAAGGTGCTGCGCCGCGAGGTGCGCAACCGCCTGCTGAACGGCTGAGGTCGCAGACCATGGGCTTCCTCTCCGCCGACGCCGCGCGAGCGCTCGCCGAGCTCGTCGGGCTCGAGCAGTCGACGACGGATGCCGCGCCCCTCGCGAGGCTCCGCGGCATCCGCTCGCTCGTCACCGCGCTCGAGGCCGATCCCGCGCAGCTCACGGCCGTGCGGGCTGCGCTCGACGCGAGCGCGACGTGGGAGGAGATCGCGGATGCCGCAGGCCTCAGCGTCTCCGCGGCGAAGTACCGCTGGGCCGGCGACGACGCCGAGATCGCGTCGCGCCAGGAGGCGAGCCGCAAGCGCAAGCGCGACCGGCCGTCGAGCGTGCCGACCGACCTGCCCGGCCTCTCGGTCTCCGAGGCTGCGGCCCGACTCGGCGTGACACCGCAGGCGATCTACCAGCGCGTGACGCGCGGACAGCTCGAGGCGCAGACCGTGGAACTGCCCGACGGGCGCAGCTACAAGCGCGTGTTCCTGCCCGAGCCGGCGTCGTCGCCCGAACGTTGAGTCGCGAACCTGGGGCCGCTACCGCGCACGCGGCTCAGGCGTCGCGTTCGGCGGGAGGCGACGGCGGCAGCTGACGCGGCGCGGCCGGCAGCGGACCGAGCTCGGCGATGACCCGTTCGGTGCCGCCCGCCGACACCGATCGGCACTCCCAGCCGGGACCGCCGGGTCCGAAGAGGTCGAATGCCGTGCGGAAGCCCGCGGCGTCCGCGTCGTAGGCGCTGACGTAGACGGCGCATGCCCGATCGGCCGCCGACTTCGCGACACTGTACGCCGAGAGCACGAGGGGCAGTACGAGCGCGCCGAGCGCGATCAGCACCGCGATGCGCAGCACTCGACGTCGGCGCTCACCCGGCATCGGCCGGCCGTCGTCATCGCCGTGCGGGTCGGGCTCGAGTTCGGGATGCCACGACATCAGGCGCGGATCCGGGCGAGGAAGGTGCGCTCGTTCGCGAGCGCGAAACGGCAGTCGGGACCGGCGCCCTCACCCCGCCACGTCGGTTCCGGCATGCCGTGCCTTCCTGCGCCTGTCTGCGGTCGCCGACCTCAGTGGGAGGAGGGCGTCGTCTCGATCTCGGAGCGGTCGCCCGACCACAGCGTGTGGAACACGCCGGGCTTGTCGACGCGCTTGTAGGTGTGTGCGCCGAAGAAGTCACGCTGACCCTGGATGAGCGCGGCGGGGAGCCGATCGGCGCGAAGGCCGTCGTAGTACGCGAGCGAGGACGAGAACGCCGGGGTCGGGATGCCGGCCTGCGCGGCGATCGCCACGACGCGGCGCCAGCTCTCCTGCGCCCCCGCGACGGCGTCGCGGAAGTACGGTGCGACGACGAGCGCGACGAGGGCCGGGTCGTCGGCGTACGCCTCGGCGATGCGGTTGAGGAAGCGGGCGCGGATGATGCATCCGGCGCGCCAGATCTTGGCGATGTCGCCCTTCTTGATGTCCCAGCCGAACTGCTCGGCGCCCGCGACGATCTCGTCGAAGCCCTGCGAGTAGGCGATGATCTTCGAGGCGTAGAGCGCGCGGCGCACGTCCTCGATGAACGCGTCGGCCTCGTCGGCCGCGACCGTCCACTCGCCCGAGGGGCCGGGCAGGTCGGATGCCGCCTCGCGCTGCGCGCGCTTGGACGAGAGGCTGCGGGCGAAGACCGCCTCGGCGATGCCCGAGGTCGGCACGCCGAGGTCGAGGGCGTTCTGCACGGTCCATGCGCCGGTGCCCTTGGCGCCCGCCTCGTCGAGGATGACGTCGACGAGGGGCTGGCCGGTCGCGGCATCCGTCTGGCGCAGCACCTCGGCGGTGATCTCGATGAGGTAGCTCTCGAGCTCGCCGGTGTTCCACTCGGCGAAGATGTCGGCGATCTCGGCGGGCGACTTGCCGGTGCCCTGGCGGATGAGGTCGTAGGCCTCGGCGATGAGCTGCATGTCGGCGTACTCGATGCCGTTGTGCACCATCTTCACGAAGTGGCCCGCGCCGTCGGTGCCGACGTGGGTCACGCACGGCTCGCCCTCGGCGACCGCGGCGATCGAGGCGAGGATCGGACCGAGGGTCTCGTAGGACTCGGCGGAGCCGCCGGGCATGATCGACGGGCCCTTGAGCGCGCCCTCCTCGCCGCCCGAGATGCCTGCGCCGACGAAGTGGATGCCGGTGGGCTTGATCTCGGCCTCGCGGCGGATCGTGTCGTGGAAGTTCGCGTTGCCGCCGTCGACGATGATGTCGCCGGGCTCGAACCGCTTGACGAGCTCGGAGATGACCGCGTCGGTGCCCTTGCCGGCCTGCACCATGATGATGGCCGTGCGCGGCTTGGAGAGCGATGCGACGAACTCGTCGTACGACTCGCCTGCGACGAAGCCCGCCTCGGGGTGCTCGGAGGTCAGCGTGTGGGTGCGCTCGGGGGAGCGGTTGAACACGGCGACGGTGTTGCCCTCGCGGCTCGCGAGATTGCGGGCGAGATTCGAGCCCATCACGGCGAGTCCGACGACTCCGATGTTTGCGGTTCCGGTTTCAGGCACGAAGCTCTCCTCGAGAAGTCAGGGGTCGCCTCCAGCGTACTGTGAGCGCGGCTCACCGTTGCGCGCTGTTGCGGTGAGGAGCGTGGGCTAGCCTGCAACGCATGAACGACGCGCCAGCTCCGCCCCGCATCGTGGTCATGGGGCCGAGCGGCTCCGGCAAGTCGGTGGTCGGTGCCGCCCTCGCCGAGCGGCTCACCACGCGGTATCCGGGTATGCGGTTCATCGACTCCGACGACCTGCACCCCGCAGCCAACGTCGAGAAGATGCGATCCGGCGTGCCGCTCGACGACGACGACCGGTGGCCCTGGCTCAGGCGCGTCGGGGAGGCGCTCGCCGATGCGGAGGGCGGGTGCGTCATCGCATGCTCGGCGCTGCGCCGGGCGTATCGCGACGCCATCCGCGCGGCGTGCCCCGACGCGGTGTTCGCCGAGCTCGTCGTGACCGCCGACGAGCTCGGCGAGCGGCTCGAGCAGCGCCTCGACCACTTCATGCCGGCGACGCTCCTCGCCTCGCAGCTCGCGGCGCTCGAGCCGCTCGCCGACGACGAGCGAGGGGTCCGTGTCGAGAACACCGGTCCCGTCGGCGAGGTCGCGGACCGCGCGATCGCCGCCATGGCCCCCGGCTGGTAGACTCGTCCATTGAACTTCGGCGAGGGATGTCTCGCTGTCCGTGCTCCGGCGCGGTGCGGCATCCGTGATCGACGCGGTGGAAGCGGCTCTCGGCTATTCCTCACGCTCGCATGCGTTCGAGTTGAAGACAGACACACGATCTGGGCCCCCGAGCCCGCAAGGAGAATCACCATGGCAGAAGACAACAAGGTCGTCGCGGAAGCCCGCGAGTCCTTCGGCAAGGGCGCGGCCCGCAAGATCCGCGCCGCCGGCAAGATCCCCGCCGTCATCTACGGGCACGGCACCGACCCGCAGCACGTCACGCTGCCGGGCCACCAGGTCGCCCTGCTCATCCGCAAGGCGAACGCGGTGCTCGACCTGCAGATCGCCGGCAAGAGCCAGCTCGCCCTCGTCAAGGACGTGCAGAAGGACCCGGTGCACCAGATCATCGAGCACCTGGACCTCATCGTCATCCGTCAGGGCGAGCGCGTGCAGGTCGAGGTGCCCGTGCACCTCGAGGGCGAGTCGTACCCCGGCACCATCGCCGACCTCGACGCCAAGACCCTCACGATCGACGCGGAGGCGACGCACATCCCCGAGAACATCGTGCTGTCGGTCGAGGGGCTCGAGGAGGGCACCCAGATCCACGCCAAGGACGTCGAGCTGCCCAAGGGCGCCACGCTCGTGAGCGACCCCGAGACGCTCGTCGTGCTCGTGCACGTGCCGCAGAAGGTCGACCTCGGCGAGGAGGCCGCAGAGGCCGCCGCCGCAGAGGCGCCCGCCGAGGCTCCTGCCGCGGAGGCCGCCGGCGAGTCCGCCGAATAGCCGGCACCGCAGGCCCTCGGCCTGCGTCGGGGCCTGCGGGCCGCATCCGGGTACGCTCGGAGGCGGGCCGCAGGCCCTTCGCATTTCGCCAGATCGTCGCATCCCCGACCGGATCGGCGCACCTCAGATCGGAGCACTCGTGGGATTCCTCGATCGCTTCCGTCCACGCCGAAAGGAACTCGACGCCGTGCCCGAGAACACCTGGCTCGTCGTCGGCCTCGGCAACCCCGGAGCCCAGTACGCCGGCAATCGCCACAACGTCGGCCAGATGGTCGTCGACGAACTCGCAGCCCGTCTCGGCGTGACGTTCAAGTCGCACAAGACGCCCTCGCGGGTCGCCGAGGGGTTCCTCCGGCCGGGCGGGCCGAAGCTCGTGATCGCGAAGCCGAACAGCTACATGAACACCTCTGGCGGCCCCGTCTCGGCGCTCATCAAGTACTACTCGCTTCCCGTCGACCGGCTCGTGGTGGTGCACGACGAGCTCGACATCCCGTTCGACACCGTGCGCCTGAAGCAGGGCGGCGGACACGGCGGGCACAACGGCCTCCGCGACATCCAGAAGGCGACCGACTCCGGCGCGTTCACGCGCGTGCGGGTCGGCATCGGCCGACCGCCGGGCCGGCAGGACGCCGCCGACTTCGTGCTCAAGGACTTCTCGGGCACCGAGCGGCAGGCGCTGCCGAACCTGCTGTCGGATGCCGCCGACGCCGTCGAGGCGATCGTCGCCGACGGGCTCGTCGCCGCCCAGCAGCGCTTCCACTCGCCGGCCTGAGCGGCGGGCGGCCCGGGGATCCTGGGGTCAGATCAGTCCGCGGAGGAACTCCTCGGGCGAGACGCCCTCGGCGCGGGCTCGCACCACGAGGCGGTCGTACTCCTCGGTCGAGAGATCGAGCGTGATGGCGTGCCACTCCTCGGGAAGCTCGTCGAGTGAGAAGAGCGCCGCGTCGTCGGATACCGCGTCAGCGGGTTCGAGGGGTGGCGGGATCTCCATCGGCTCGACCTCGTCGGAGACCTCCGCGACGGCGATCTCGTCGACGCGCGGCTCGACCGCGCCGCCTCTCGTCCACCCGGGGCCCGAAGGAATGACCGCGGCCCCGCGGCGGAACGCCTCGGCGACGGCCCGCGCCCGTTCGTCGGCCGCCTCGTTCATGGCGTGCCCGATGTGGCCCTTCACCCACTCGAAGCGGTAGCGCCGGCCGACGAGTTCGGCGTCGAGGGCCTGCAGGAGCTCGACGTTCATGACCGGCTTGCCGTCGGCCTTGCGCCATCCCTTGCGCTTCCAGCCCGCCATCCACTTCGTCACCGCGTTGATGACGTACTGGCTGTCGCACTGGATGTGCAGTTCGTCGTCGACGTGAGCCGTTGCGCGGAGGAGCTCGAGCACGGCGGTGAGCTCGGCCTGGTTGTTCGTCGCGTGCTTCCAGCCGCCGGCCGCCCAGCAGTCGTCGCCGACGTACCAGGCCCAGCCCGCCGGGCCGGGGTTGCCGAGGGCCGATCCGTCGGCGGCGGCGATGATCATGTGGGGTCCTCCCGGTGCATGGTGGGCGGCGCCCATCGTATCGGGCGGCGCCGACGCCGGTCGGAGCGGCCGGGCTGTCGGATGCCGCGCGTAGACTCGTACGGTGAATCTGCAGGGCTTGACCACGGCGCTTTCGCGCGCCTCGACGATCGACGGCGCGTTGGCCGAAGCCCAGCGGAATGCCGACTTCTCGGCGCCGGCCGGCCTTGATGCGCCACTGCTCGCGGGTCTCCTGCAGCGCCGGGCCGAGGCCGGGCTGCCGCCGGCGCTCCTCGTGATCACGGCGACGAGTCGCGAAGGCGAGGCCATGCGCGCATCGCTCGGCCCGTACCTCGCCGACGCCGAGGTCCTCGAGTTCCCCGCGTGGGAGACCCTGCCCCACGAGCGGTTGAGTCCGTCCGCAGAGACGGTGGGTCGGCGACTGCATGCCATTCGTCGTATGCACGAATGGTCGGCCTCGGGTGCGCGGCACCCGCTCGTCATCGTCGCCTCGGTGCGGGCGGCGCTGCAGCCGCTCGCCGACAACCTCGCCGAGCTGACTCCCATCGAGCTCGTCGCAGGTGGCCGCGGGTACGACCTCGCAGAGCTCTCGCGCCGTCTCGTCGACCTCGCCTATTCCCGCGTCGACATGGTGGCCCGCCGCGGCGAGTTCGCCGTGCGCGGCGGCATCCTCGATGTCTTCCCGCCGACCGCCGACCACCCTGTTCGCGTGGAGTTCTTCGGCGACGAGGTCGAAGAACTGCGCTCGTTCTCGGTCGCCGACCAACGGTCGCTTCCCGACCCGGTCGAGCGGATGCTGCTCGCCCCGAGCCGCGAACTCCTGCTCACGCCTGCGGTGCGCCAACGGGCGCGAGAGATGGTGCACGAGTTCCCGAGCCTCGCCGGCCTCCTCGAGAAGGTGGCCGAAGGCATTCCCGTCGAGGGGATGGAGTCGCTCGCTCCGGCGCTCCTCGACCGGCTGGTGCCGCTCTCGCACTATCTCCCCGCCGGTGCCGCGGTCGCGGTGCTGCAGCCCGAGCGGGTGACGGGTCGTGCCGTGAGCCTCGCCGAGACGAACCGCGAGTTCCTGAGCGCAGCCTGGAGCGCCGCGACCGTCGGCGCCGATGCGCCGATCGACCTCGCGGCGGGCGACTTCCTCACGATCCGGCAGTTCCGCGAGGCGACCCTCTTCAGCGCTCCCGGCGAGGCCGACGCGAAGCGAGTGTGGTGGACCTTCTCGAGCTTCGACCTCGGGGACGCCGCAGAGGTCGTGGCCGCCTCCTCCGACGCCGCAGTGGCCGAAGCGGCCGCCGGCGCCGCCTCCGAGTACGTGCGCGTCGCAGCGAACGCGATGCCGAGCTTCGCGGGCAACGTCGCGGGCGCCGTCGATCATGCCGGGGAGCGGTTGCGCGACGGGTGGAGTCTCGTCGTCGCATCCGCCGGCCACGGTCTCGTGGAGCGCGCGCGCGACGTGCTCGCCGAGGCCGGGCTCGCCGCCCGAATCGTCGATACGGTGCCGTCCGAGCTCGATCCGGGCGTCGCCTACCTCGTGCAGGCCGACGCGGCGCGCGGGTTCGAAGTGCCCGAGGCGAAGCTCGGCCTCATCGCCGAGGCGGAGTTCTACGGCCGCGCCGCCGGCTACGACGCCCGGCAGAACAAGAAGCTCGCGACGCGACGCCGCAACGTCGTCGACCCGCTGCAGCTCAAGGCCGGCGACTACGTCGTGCACCAGACCCACGGCATCGGGCGCTTCGTCGAGATGGTGCAGCGCGAAGTCGCGACGGGCACACGACCGAAGGGGCCCAGCCGCACGGCCGGCATCCAGCAGGCGCCCACGGCGGTGCGCGAGTACCTCGTGCTCGAATATGCGCCGTCGAAGCGCGGCCAGCCGGGCGACCGGCTGTTCGTCCCGACCGACCAGCTCGACCTCCTGAGCCGTTACGTCGGCGGCGAGGCACCCGCGCTCTCGAAGATGGGCGGCAGCGACTGGGCGCAGGCGAAGGGTCGCGCACGCCGGGCGGTGCGCGACATCGCGGTCGAGCTCGTGAAGCTGTACTCCGCGCGCATGGCGGCGAAGGGACACGCGTTCGGCCCCGACACGCCCTGGCAGCACGAGCTCGAAGAGGCGTTCCCGTTCGCCGAGACGCCCGACCAGCTGCAGACGATCGACGAGGTGAAGGCCGACATGGAGCGGCCGATCCCCATGGACCGCCTGCTCGCCGGCGACGTCGGTTTCGGCAAGACCGAGGTGGCGGTGCGCGCGGCGTTCAAGGCGATCCAAGACGGCAAACAGGTCGCGATGCTCGTGCCGACGACCCTGCTCGTGAAGCAGCACCTCGAGACCTTCAATGAACGCTTCGCCGGGTTCCCCGTGCATGTTCGCGCGCTCTCGCGGTTCCAGAGCGACAAGGAGGTGCGCGAGACCGTCGCGGGCCTCGCCGACGGCACGGTCGACATGGTCATCGGCACGCACCGCATCCTCACCGAGCAGGTGAAGTTCAAAGACGTGGGCCTGCTCATCATCGACGAGGAGCAGCGCTTCGGCGTCGAGCACAAAGACGCCCTCAAGAAGCTCAAGACGAACGTCGACATCCTCGCGATGAGCGCGACTCCCATTCCGCGCACGCTCGAGATGGCCGTCACGGGCATCCGCGAGATGTCGACCCTCGCGACGCCACCCGAAGACCGGCACCCGATCCTCACGTTCGTCGGGCCGTACTCCGAGCAGCAGGTGGCGGCCGCGATCCGGCGCGAGATGCTTCGCGAGGGCCAGGTGTTCTTCGTGCACAACCGGGTGTCCTCGATCAACCGGGTCGCAGCGCAGCTGTCCGAGCTCGTGCCCGAGGCGCGCATCGCGGTCGCGCACGGCCAGCTCAACGAGCACGCACTCGAACAGATCGTCGTGGACTTCTGGGAGCGCAAGTTCGACGTGCTCGTCTCGACGACGATCATCGAGACGGGCCTCGACATCGCGAACGCCAACACGATCATCATCGACCGGGCCGACAAGTACGGGCTCTCGCAGCTGCACCAGCTGCGCGGTCGCGTCGGTCGCGGGCGCGAGCGCGCGTACGCCTACTTCCTCTGGGACCCGCAGAAGCCGCTCTCCGAGACCGCCCACGACCGCCTGTCGACGATCGCCGCGAACAACGAGCTCGGCAGCGGTATGCAGGTCGCCCTGAAAGACCTCGAGATCCGCGGCGCCGGCAACCTGCTCGGCGCGGAGCAGGCGGGTCACATCGCCGGGGTCGGCTTCGACCTCTACCTGCGCATGATCGGCGAGGCGGTGTCGGCCTTCCGCGGCGACGTGGCCGAAGGGCAGACCGAACTGCGACTCGAGCTCCCCGTCGACGCGCACATCCCCGAGGACTACGTCGACTCCGAGCGACTGCGGCTCGAGGCGTACCAGAAGCTCTCGGCGGCGAGCGGCCCGGCCGCGAAGGACGGCCAGATCGACGCGGTGCTCGAGGAGCTCGTCGACCGCTACGGCACGCCGCCCGAGGCGGTCGAGAACCTCGTGGCGATCTCGCGGCTCCGACGCCAGGCCCAGCTCGCCGGGCTCAGCGACGTCATCGCAACCGGCACGAAGCTGCGCATCACTCCGGCGACCATCCCCGACTCGCGTCGAGTGCGCCTCGAGCGCATGTACCCGGGCGCGAAGCACTTCGCCCAGAACGACGTCATCCTCGTGCCGTTCCCGACACCCGGCGGCGAGGCGCCGGGCGACGCCGACCTGATCGCCTGGGTGTCGAATCTCGTCACCGCGATCTTCCCCGCGCCCGAGCCGGCCGAGGCATCCGCCGATTCGACGGCCGCGGCGGCCGGCTGAGGGCGGTCGCGCCGCGACGCGACATCGGCTCGGGTGCGATCTCGCCGCTACGGCCCGAGGTGACCCCATTCGGCGAGGAACTCCTCGACCGACATCGACGCGAGATCGGCGTTGATCGCCTTCAGCAGGGCGTCGGCCTCGTCGAGCGTGCCGGCCTTCGTCCGGATCACCGGCGCGTCCGTCCCGCGTCGCACGACCACGAGGTCGGCGATCGAGGGGCCGCCGATGCCCGTCGTCTCGCCGGCGAGGAGCAGCGCGGCGTGCGCGAGCCTCCGGATGCCCCGGAGTCGTCGTTCGTGCAGCTCGGCACGCAAGTGGCGGCTCGCGGGCTCGCGGCTCGCGGCATCCGACCCGGACCCGCCGCCGCTGATTCCGCCCGGTTCGCTCATCGCGAGAACGCCCCGCCGACGCCGGCTCGCGCGCCACGGGCCCGGTACTGACGGGAGCGGACCGTGACCGCGATCGCCGAGAGCACCATGGCGATGCCCGAGCCGAGCAGCACCGCGAGCGTGCCCTCGTCGGCGACCTCGGGATGGCGCGCGAAGGCGAGCTCGTTCATGAGGAGTGACACCGTGAATCCGATGCCGCCGAGCGCTCCGACGATCGCGAGGTCGCCGAGCGTGAGAGGCGAACCCGATCGCCGCTTCGCGACGAGACCGCCGAGGCCGCCCGCGAGCAGGATGCCCACGATCTTCCCGACCGGCAGGCCGACGATGATGCCCCAGAAGGCGGGGTCGAGCTCGCTCGGACGCACGGCGGGCACCGCGACCATCGCCGCCGAGAACGCGAAGAGCGGCAGGATGATGCCGTTCGACCAGGGCTCCATGACGTGGACGGCGCGGCCCGCCGGCCGGCGTGCCATCACGAGACCGAGTGCGACACCGGCGACCGTCGCATGGACGCCGGAGCGGTAGACGAAGTACCACGCGAGCACTGCGAGCACGATGAGCACGACGACGATCGGCCACTGCGGTCGCCGCGACAGGATCCACGTCGAGCGCGGCTTCATGACTCGGCTCACCGTCCCGAACGCCGTGATCGCGATGGCGGCGAAGCCGAGCGCCCCGAGGTCCGCCTCAGCCGTGAAGAAGAACGCGATGATGAGGATCGCGATGAGGTCGTCGAGCACCGCGAGGGCGAGGAGGAAGACCCGCACGCGCGTCGGGATGAACCTGCCGAAGACGGCGAGCACCCCGAGCGCGAACGCGATGTCGGTCGCGGTGGGGATCGGCCAGCCGTTCACGGTGGGCTGACCGGCGGTGAACGCGAGGAAGATCGCCGCGGGGACGATGACTCCGCCGACCGCGGCGATCGCGGGCAGGAGCGCCTTCGAGAGCGAATTGAGCTCGCCGATCACGAGCTCGCGCTTGAGCTCGACGGCCACGATGAAGAAGAAGATCGCGAGCAGCCCGTCGCTGATCCAGTGACCCGCCGAGAGGTCGAGGCCGATCCACGGCAGATCGAGGTGCTCGTTCTTCAGTTCGATGAGCGCCGGCCCGAGCGGCAGGTTCGCGACGACGAGGCCGACGACCGCGGCGACGAGGAGGAGCGCGGCGGACCAGCGCTCGGAGCGGAGGAAGTTCATGGGTCTCCAATCGGTCCGCCGACCAGACTTCCCGGCACTCCGCGTCGATCCTATCGGGACGCTCGCGACGTCTAGCCTGAAACGGTGTCGTTCTCGTTGTGGGTCACCCTGCTCGCCGCCTGCTTCGTGATCAGCTTCACGCCCGGTGCGGGCGCGATCAACACGATGGGCAACTCGCTCACGCACGGGTTCCGCCGGTCGATCTGGGGCATCCTCGGCCAGCAGGCGGCGCTCGTCGTGCACATCGCGGTCGTCGCACTCGGGGTCGGCGTGCTCGTCGCGAGCTCGCCGGTGCTCTTCGAGGTCATCCGGTACGCGGGGGCGGCGTATCTCGTGTACCTCGGGGTGCGGCAGATCCTCCGACGTCCCGACGCGGGCGACGACGGCGACCGACCCGAGAACGCGGAGTCGGATGCCGCGAGCCGAGCGGTCGCCGCGAACAGCACGGATGCCGAGCCCGACGTCGAGCCCGCGACCGGGAGCGATGCCGCGATCGCACGCGTTGCCATAGAGTCCCGCTCGTCGATGTTCCGACGGGGCCTCTGGGTGAACCTCCTGAATCCCAAGGCGATCGTCTTCTTCCTCGCCTTCCTGCCGCAGTTCATCCGGCCCTCCCTTCCGCTGCTGCCCCAGTACCTCGTCGTCGGCGCAACCGTCGTCGTCGTCGACGTCATCGTCATGTGGGGGTTCTTCGCGCTCGCCGCCCACGGCATGCGGCGGTTCACCCGCTCGGCACGCGGCCGGCGCATCGTCGATCTCGTCTTCGGCGGGCTCTTCATCGCCGTGGGCGTGCTGCTCGTGTTCCTGCACTGAGCTCGGGCACCTAGGCTTCCGTCATGGACGCACCGCACCCCGGACTCGACGAACTGGTCGCGATGGTCGCCCGATTGCGCGCACCGGGCGGATGCCCGTGGGATGCCGAGCAGACCCACGAGAGCCTCGTGCAGTACCTCGTCGAGGAGAGCTGGGAGCTCATCGACGCGATCGAGACCGGCGACCGCGCCGAGATGATCGAAGAGCTCGGCGACGTGCTCTACCAGGTGCTCTTCCACGCCGACATCGCGGCGCACAGCGTCGGCGAGGATTTCGACATCGACGATGTCGCCCGTCACATGACGGCGAAGATGGTGTCCCGGCATCCGCACGTCTTCGGCGACCGCGAGGCCTCGACCGCCGCCGATGTCGTCGCCTTCTGGGACGAGCTCAAGGCCGACGAGAAGCCGCACCGCACGAGCGTGCTCGACGGCATCCCGCGCGGTATGCCGGCGCTCGCACTCGCGCAGAAGGTGCTCGGCAAAGCCGAGAAGGTCGGGGTCACGGTGCCGGTCGCCGGATCGGCCGTCGTGTCGGATCCCGCCGGGTCGGATGCGACGGGCGGGGCTCCCGTCGCACCCGCCACGGAGGACGAGCTCGGCAGCGTGCTGCTCGCGCTCGTGGCGTCCGCTCGCGCGCAGGGACTCGACGCGGAGCGCGCCCTGCGTCACGCCGTGCGCGGGCTCGAGCACGACGTGCGCGCCGCGGAACACGAGGTCGCCGCCGCCGAGTGAGCTCGCGCGACGCCCTCAGGCCACCCGGCTCCCGGTCGGAAGCCGCCGGGCCGGCACCTCGGTGCGGCGCACCGCCCACAGCAGCGCTCCGGCGCCGAGCAGCGCGTGGATCGTGAGGCCCACGAACCACGACGGCACCGAACGGTCGTAGATCTCCTGCGGCGACTCGAAGTCGGTCGGCGCCCACCCCGTCGCCGAGTCGAAGTTCGTGCACTGGTCGATGCGCGGGGCGAGGTCGGGCGCATGCTGGGCGCCCCGGACGCCGGTCGCGATCCAACCGAAGAGGTCGCGCGGGTTGCCGAACCGGTCGAAGCTGCCGGGCGCGGCATCCGCCACGACCACGTACGGGTTCGCGGCGAGGAACCCCCAGACGTAGTCGAAGCGGGGCACCTGGAGCGTGTCGACACGCGGCGGCGCACACGGGACGGGGCCCTCGCCCGCGAACTCGCCCTGCTCGTCGAGCTGGCTCCAGTCGACCTCGACGACCGTCTGGCGCACCGTCGACTGCACGGCGGCGCCGCCGAGGCCGAACGCGATGAGCGTGCCGATGCTGAGCGCAGCGACCACGAGGTACGTGACGGTGACCGAGAAGAGCGGTCGCGTGAGCACGCCCGACACGCCGACGCCGATGGCCGCGACGACACCGAGCTCGGCGGCGAGCACGAGCGTCGAGATCGCGATCGTGGCCGCCGAGACGTGACCGAGGGCCACGGCGAAGACGAGGAACGGCAGCGACGCCGCGAGGAACGCGAGTGCCGTGAGCCAGGCCGCGATCCATTTGCCCACGACGAGCTGCGGGGTCGTGATGAGGGTCACCTGGGTCGTCGCGAGCGTGCCGGCGTCGCGCTCGCCATTGATCGCGTTGCCGCTGAGCGCCGGCGAGACGAGGGTGCCGAGCAGGAGCACGAAGAACACGATCGTCGAGAAGACGCCCCCGCCGCCGGCGTCCCATGCGTTGGTCGCGAGCACGAGCAGCGCCGTCACGATCGTCACGAGCAGCACGAACACGCCGAGCAGCGCGTACCACGCGACCCCGCGCACGCGCTGCTTCAGGTCGAGCGTCACGATGAGCCACATGCCGCGGAGGAACCCGTTCATGCGCGGGCCTCGCCCTCGTCGGGCCCGGCCGGGTCGGATGCCGCAGTGCGGCCCCGCGGGTCGGGTGCCGGCTCGGAGTCCGTGTCGTCGGGCGCCGTGGGGATCGGGGCGGCCGGGTCGGCCGCCGTCGCCGCCGGTGGGCCGGCACGGTTCAGGTCGAGGAAGACGTGTTCCAGGTCGCCGACCGCCGGGGCGAACGAGGAGACGGGCACGCCGACGCCGACGAGGTGCGCGAGCAGCTGCGCGGCATCCGCTTCGCTCGTGAGCGGAACGATCGCGCCGAGGTTGTCGGTGCGAGCGACCTCGCCGAACCCTGCGGCGCCGAGCGCCGCGCCGAGTCGCTCCGAGTCGAGCGAGCGCACCCGCCATTGCCGGGTGCTGCGACCGGCGCGCTCGACCGCGTCGGCCGCGGCCGTGACGCCGCCGGCGAGGTACACCGCCGCGTCGGCCATCTCCTCGAGCTCGGAGAGCACGTGGCTCGAGACGAGGATCGTCTTGCCCTCGCCCGCCAGGCGCCGCACGAGCTCGCGAAGCGCCGCGCGAGCGGCCGGGTCGAGCCCGGAGGCGGGCTCGTCGAGCAGCAGCACCGCGGGGTCGTGCACGAGCGCGCGCGCGAGGCTCAGCCGCTGCTTCTGGCCGCGCGAGAGCACGCGAGTCGGTCGATCGGCGAGGGGAGCGAGATCCACGAGCTCGATGAGCTCCTCCGCGCGGGCTGCCGCGGCATCCGTCGTCATGCCGTACATGCGCCCGTTCGTGACGAGCGCGTCCCGCACCGAGAGCGTCGGCCATGAGCCGAGGGCGTCGGGCATCCAGCCGATGCGGGCACGTACCTCGCGCGGCTCGGTCACCGGGTCGTGGCCGCCCACCCGGATCGAGCCCGCGTCGGGCACGAGCAGGGTGGCGAGCATGAGCAGCAGCGTCGTCTTGCCGGCGCCGTTCGGGCCGATGAGCCCGGCGACATGGCCCGGGGCCACCGAGAAGCTCGCATCCCGCACCGCCTGCACGTCGCCGAACGAGCGTGCGACCCCCTCGACCGTGATCCCGCCTGCCGCATCGCCTGCTGCCTCGCTCACCGCGCCCCCCGCCGTCGAAGTCGATCGAGTCTAGTCGTGCGGCCCGGCCCGACCCGGCGACACGGGATGCCGCGAGCGCGAGCGCGAGCGTGAGACGGGGTCGCGCGGGACAGGTCGGCGGCGTACCGTCGGGACCGAGGGGACGAGGACGAGAGCAGGAGGAGGGGACATGGGCATCGAGGAGGCGCGCCTCATCGAATTCTTCGACGCATACGCCGCCACGCTCGGCGCATTCGACGCCGAGGCGACGGCCGCACTGTGGGGCCTGCCGGGCATGATCGTCACCGACGACTTCGCGGGCGCACTCGAGAGCCGCGCCGACATGTCGGCGGGACTCGCCGCGTCGCACCAGCTCTATCGCGTGCTCGGCCTCGCCTCGGCGGTGCCCGAGATCCGTGCGGTCTCGGCACTCACCGATCGCATCTCGACCGTGCGCGTGCGGTGGCGCTACCTCGACGAGGAGGACATCGTCATCGTGGTCACCGACTCCGAGTACCTCGTGCGCGACGACGCCGACGGGCTCCACGTCTACCTCGCCGTCGGCATCGACGAGGCGGAGGCGCTGCAGCGCGCGGCCCACGAGCGGGGCATCGACCTCGACGTGTTCGGCTGACACCGGCGCCGAACCCCATGGCGGCGGCACGCGCGCGGGGGGGTACCGGTCCGGAGCTGGCGCCGTCCGTACGGGAGCGCTCGCCTCGTGCTGGAAGAATGGTCGGCATGGCCGCATCCGTCACTCCACCGCGCGGCATGCGCGACTTCCTCCCCGCCGAGAAGGCCCGGCGCGAGCACGCCCTCGGCGTGATCCGCAGCGTCTACGCGGCGCACGGCTTCGACGAGATCGAGACCCCCGTGATGGAGGATGCCGCCCGACTGCACGCCGGCCTCGGCGGCGACAACGAGAAGCTGGCCTTCGCCGTGATGAAGCGCGGCATCACGACCGACGACCTCGCGGCGGCCGCGGCATCCGGTGATGCGCTCTCGCTCGCCGACCTCGGACTGCGGTACGACCTCACCGTGCCGCTCGCCCGCTTCTACGCGACGCACCGAGCCGCGCTGCCGCCCGTCTTCCGTTCGATCCAGATCGCACCGGTGTGGCGGGCCGAGCGGCCGCAGAAGGGCCGGTACCGCCAGTTCGTGCAGTGCGACATCGACATCATCGGCGAGTCGGGCCAGCTCGCCGAGCTCGAGCTGCTGACCGCGACCGTCGCGACCCTCGACGCGCTGGGCCTTTCGGGCTGCACGATCCGACTGAACGACCGCCGCATCCTCGCGGGCATCCTCGGCTCGTGGGGCGTGCCCGACGAACTGCGCGAGCGCGCGCTCATCACGATCGACAAGCTCGACAAGATCGGCGCCGGGGGAGTGGCTGCCGAACTCCGAGAGCTCGGGGTCATCACGGGCGACGCGGATGTCGCGGCCGAGCTCGAGGCGCTCACCGCCGCCGACTGGCACCTGCACGACGGGGTCGTCCGTCCGCCGTCGTGGCTCGACCTCGACGCGTATCGCGAGCTGCTCGCCCTTCGCGAGGCGCTGCCGGGAGCGTCGATCGAGTTCGACCCGACGCTCGTGCGCGGGATGGGCTACTACACGGGCACGATCTTCGAGATCGCCCACCCCGACCTCGGCTACTCGCTCGGCGGCGGCGGCCGCTACGACCACATGATCGGGCGATTCCTCGGCCAGGAGGTGCCGGCGTGCGGTTTCTCGATCGGCTTCGAGCGCATCGTGGACCTGCTCGCCGTGCGCGACGAGGGCCGGCCTCGTTCGGTCGTGCTCGTCTACGACGCCGAGGTGCCGCCCGCGACGCTGCTCTCGCTGAAGCACGAGCTCGTGGCATCCGGAACCCGCGTGCGCTTCGAACGCCGCGTGAAGAACGTGCGCGCCCTGCTCGATCGCGTCACGGCCGACGGCTTCGACGCCTTCGCGAACGTCACGGCCGAGACGACGGATGCCTCGTCGCTCGCGTTCCGCGAGCTCACCGCGTAGCCCCCGCCCGCGCCGGCGCCCGCTCCGCGGCCTGCCACCCGTTCGATCCGCCGAACTTCGCCCTTCCTCACCCTCCGATGACCTGTCAGCGACTCCCGGAGCGTTCCTCGCGAGGGTGCGGCGGATCATCTCCGCACGCACTTCCCGAGCTGCAGGAGAGGGCGGCGTGATCGAACCGTCGATCCTCGCCCCACCGCCCACCGGGTGGGGCCCACATCGACGGTACGATGCGGCGCACGAGCGCGGCCGACTCGGTCGGGCGGATGCCGCGGGGCGGGCGTGCGGCATCCGTCGCCGAACGTCACGCACTCGCGAGCCTCACTAGACTGAACCGCGGATCACGACGGAGTCGTCCGACGCACACCCCCATCACAGAGGAGTTCACTGTGGCAATCATCGAAGCTGTAGGCGCCCGCGAGATTCTCGATTCTCGCGGCAACCCGACCGTCGAGGTCGAGGTGCTCCTCGACGACGGGTCGCTCGCGCGCGCCGCGGTGCCCTCGGGCGCATCGACCGGCGCCTTCGAGGCGTACGAGCTGCGCGACGGCGACAACGACCGGTACCTCGGCAAGGGCGTGCAGAAGGCCGTCGACGCCGTGCTCGACGAGCTCGGCCCGGCCATCGAAGACCTCGACGCCGCCGACCAGCGTCTCGTCGACGCGGCTCTCATCGAGGCCGACGGCACCGAGAACAAGGGTCGCCTCGGCGCGAACGCGATCCTCGGCGTGAGCCTCGCCGTCGCGAAGGCGGCCGCCGACTCGGCCGACCTCCCGCTCTTCCGCTACCTCGGCGGCCCGAACGCGCACGTGCTCCCCGTGCCGATGATGAACATCATCAACGGTGGCGCGCACGCCGACACGGGCGTCGACATCCAGGAGTTCATGGTGCTGCCGATCGGCGCGCCGAGCTACTCCGAGGGCCTGCGGTGGGGCGTCGAGACCTACCACGCGTTGAAGAGCCTGCTGAAGTCGAAGGGCCTCTCGACGGGCCTCGGCGACGAGGGCGGGTTCGCCCCCGACTTCGCGACGAACCGCGCCGCGCTCGACTTCATCGCCGAGGCGATCGGCAAGGCCGGCTTCACCCTCGGCACCGACATCGCGCTCGGCCTGGACGTCGCGGCGACCGAGTTCTTCGAGAACGGCGTGTACCGCTTCGAGGGCCAGGACCGCACCGCGGCCGAGATGAACGCGTACTACGCAGAGCTCGCCGACGCCTACCCGCTCATCTCCATCGAGGACCCCCTCGCCGAAGACGACTGGGACGGCTGGGCCGAGCTCACCTCGAGCCTCGGCACCAAGCTGCAGCTCGTCGGCGACGACCTCTTCGTCACGAACCCGAAGCGCCTCGCCGACGGCATCGCGCGGCACGCCGGCAACTCGATCCTCGTGAAGGTCAACCAGATCGGCACCCTCACCGAGACGCTCGACGCCGTGAAGCTCGCGCAGCGCGCCGGCTACACCGCCGTGCTCTCGCACCGCTCGGGTGAGACCGAGGACACGACGATCGCCGACCTCGCGGTCGCGACCGATTGCGGTCAGATCAAGACGGGCGCGCCCGCCCGGAGCGAGCGAGTCGCCAAGTACAATCAGCTTCTGAGGATCGAAGAAGAGCTCGGTGAGGCCGCGGTGTACGCCGGCCGCACGGCGTTCCCCCGATTCACGGCCTGATCCGACGGATTCTGGCAACGGGGGCGGCCGTGAGGTCGCCCCCGTTGCTCGTTCCGGGTCGGTGAGGAGTGGCGATGCATCCGGATGCCCCTCGCCCTCCCCGCGGTTCGGGCACCCCCCGTCGACCCGCCTCCGTCACTCCCCGGCGGCCGGCGTCGTCGTCGCCTCCCGCGTCCTCGTCGAGGTCGGCCTCGACGTCGTCGCCCAAGGGCCCGAGCGCGGCATCCGCCGACGCCACCGAAGCGGTGCGCTCGGGCTGGCTCAGCGGCATCCGATTCTCAGGCTTCTCGCTCATCATGATGGGCGTGCTCGTGCTCGCCGTCGTCGTGCTCGCGCCGACGATCGCGGCGTTCGCGCAGCAGCGGCAGCAGATCGCCGAGCTCCGTGCCGCCGTCTCCGATCAGGAGGAGGAGGTGCAGCGCCTGCGCGACGAGCGCGAGCGTTGGAACGACGAGACGTTCATCATGACGCAGGCCCGCGAGCGGCTCTACTACGTCATGCCGGGCGAGGTGAGCTACCTCGTCATCGACGACCGCACGCCGGCGGCGAAGGCGGATGCCACGGCCGAGGTGTCGGCCGAAGTGACCGAAGCGAAGGGCGACTGGATGCGCACGCTGCTCGATTCCGTGATGACCGCGGGGCTCGCACCTGCGGTGACGGACCCCGCGGAGGAGCCCGTGCCGCCGCCCGCCGACGTGCCCGCGGCCCGGGGCGACGGATGACGCGGCCGCCCTTCGCACCCGTGAGCGAGCGCGACATCCGCATCGTCTCCGCTCAGCTCGGTCGACCGGCGCGCGATGTCGTCGGCATCGCCGCCCGCTGCGTGTGCGGTGCGCCGACGGTCGTGTCCACGGCACCGCGGCTCTCGGACGGCACGCCGTTCCCGACGTTCTACTACCTCTCGCACCCCGTCGCGACGGCGGCGATGTCCTTCCTCGAGGCGGCGCAGGTCATGGTGGAGTGCAACGAGCTGCTCGCATCCGACCCCGAGACGGCCGAGGCATACGAGCGGGCGCACCGCGACTACCTCGCCGACCGCGAGTCGATCGCCGTGGTTCCCGAGCTCGCCGGCATCTCGGCGGGCGGCATGCCCACTCGGGTCAAGTGCCTGCATGCGCTCGCCGCTCACGCGCTCGCGGCGGGGCCGGGCTCGAACCCCGTCGGCGACATCGCGCTCGAGCGCTCGTCGTGGTCGCCCGACGTGTGCCAGTGCCCCGACTACGGCGTCGACACCGTCACGCCCGTCGACTCGGCCGATGACACCGGGGGTCGCGGATGACGCGGCGTTCCGCGAGTCGTCCACGCAAGGGTGCGTTCGGCCTGCTCGGCCGTACGCTCGCCGCGGCCGGTGCCGCGACGGCGATCGCACTCGCCGGAGCCATCCCCGCGCACGCCGACACGGTACGCGACCTCGAGTACTGGCTCAGCGACTACGGCTTCACGACCGCGTGGAACACCACCAAGGGCGACGGCGTCACGGTCGCCGTGATCGACACGGGCGTGAACGGCGACGTCGCCGAGCTGCGCGGCGTCGTCACGGCCGGAACGGATGTCTCGGGCATCGGCAGCCCCGACGGACAGACGCCCGTCGGCGACGACCCCGCGCACGGCACGATGGTCGCCTCGCTCATCGCCGGACGGGGAACGGGGGAGGGCAGCGGCGTCATCGGCGTGGCGCCCGAGGCCGACCTCATCACGGCGTCGGTGGCGTTCGGCCAGGACACGGGCGCACTGCAGTCGAACGACGACCAGATCGCCGAGGCCGTGCGCTGGGCGGTCGACAGCGGTGCGGACGTGATCAACATGTCGCTCACCCGGAACACGCCCGACTGGCCCGAGAGCTGGGACGACGCCTTCACGTACGCCTTCGAGAACGACGTCGTCGTCGTCGCGGCGGCGGGAAACCGGGGCAGTGGCACGACCCAGGTCGGTGCCCCGGCCACGATCCCCGGCGTCCTCACCGTCGCGGGCGTCGATCGCGACAAGAACGCGAGCTTCGACGCGAGCTCTCAGGGCATCACGATCGCCGTTGCGGCGCCGAGCGAGGCGCTCGTCGGGGTGCTGCCCGACGGCAGCCACGTGCAGTGGGACGGGACGAGCGGCGCGGCGCCGATCGTGTCGGGCCTCGTCGCGCTCGTGCGCAGCGAGTTCCCCGAGCTCGACGCGGCGAACGTCATCGAACGACTTATTCGCACGGCCGATCCGCACGGACACGAGGTGCCGAGTCCGCTCTACGGATACGGGCTCATCGACCCGGTCGCGGCGCTCAGCGCCGAGGTCCCGAAGGTCGAGCAGAATCCGCTCGGCAGCCTCGCGGACTGGATCACGCTGCACCGACGCGCCGACATTCCCGAGCCGAGCGAAGACGGCGAGTCCCAGCAGATCGTGCCGATCGCCGATCCGCCGCTGCCGCGGTCGGATGGGGCGCAGACGCTCCTGCCGACGGCCTGGACGCTCGCCTACATCACGGTGCCGCTCTCGCTGGTCGCCGGATTTGGTACGCTAGCAGCGCTGTTGGGCATCGGCGCCATTCGGCATACCAGGCGGACTGTCCGCACTCGCGAGCAGTGATCGCAGCATCAGACCGCATTTCCGAAACATGAGGAGTCCATTCACCGTGCCCAAGATTCTCATCGTCGGCGGTGGCTATGCGGGGTT
>JAPSJT010000106.1 GCA_031178045.1 Agromyces sp. | reverse complement strand
CCCATCGGGGGCAACGCCGAGACGATCGGCGCGGCCACACGCGAGGCGGTCTGGGAGCACTACCGGGCGAACTACCGACCTCAAGACCTCGTCGTCACCGTCGCCGGCGCCGTCGACCACGACGCTGTGGTCGCCGAACTCGAGCGCGCCCTCACGACCGCCGGCTGGGACCTCGCGATCGAGGCGCCGCCCGTCGCACGGCGTGGGACGGAGCCTGCGGCCCTCGAGGCCGGCCCGGCGCTCACCGTCGTGCCCCGTCCGATCGAGCAGGTGAACCTGCTGCTCGGCGTGCCGGGACTCGTCGCGACCGACGATCGGCGCGCCACGATGAGCGTGCTCAACGCGATCTTCGGATCGGGCATGTCGTCGCGACTGTTCCAGCAGGTGCGCGAGCGGCGCGGCCTGGCCTACTCGGTCTACTCGTTCGCGCCGGGCTACTCCGATGCGGGGCTGTTCGGGATGTACGCGGGCTGCGCGCCCGCGAAGGCCGGCACGGTCGCGGCGCTCATGCGCACCGAGCTCGAACGCGTCGCAGAGCACGGCGTCACCGCCGATGAACTGCGCCGCGCCTCCGGGCAGCTCGCCGGTGCGTCGGCGCTCGCGCTCGAGGACTCCGATACGCGGATGTCGCGGCTCGGGCGTGCCGAGCTCACCCTCGGCGAGTTCGTCGACCTCGACGAGGCGCTCCGTCGCATCTCGCTCGTGACCGCCGACGACGTGCAGGAGCTCGCGGCCGACCTTGCCGCGCGGCCGTTCTCGCTCGTCGCCGTCGGCGCCGCCGACGAGGCGGCGTTCCGCGGCATCGTCCCCGACGCCGCACCGGTCGCGGCCGCACCGAGCACCGACGTCGCCTGAGCGCGACACGAGTCACACAGGAAGCGGAATCGTGCCACACCACCTCTACCTCGTCCGCCACGGGGAGCAGCTCGACGCCGAGCACGGGCTTCCCGACGGACCGCTCTCGCCGCGCGGTCGCCGACAGGCTGAGCTGCTCGCCGAGCGACTGGGCGGCATCCCGTTCGACAATGCGTGGCACTCGCCGCTGCAGCGAGCCGCCGAGACCGCGGCGATCATCGCGGCGAAGATGCCGGCGCTGAAGCCCGAACCGTCCGCGCTGCTCTTCGACTGCGTTCCCTCAGGTCCCGCGCCCGAGACGCCGAAGGTCTACGACCCGTTCTTCGGCTCGGTCACCGAGGCCGAGATCGACGCGGGCAGGGCGCAGATGGCCGACGCAGCTGCCGAGTTCCTCCGTTCGCACCGCGAAGACCGCCACGACCTGCTGATCACGCACAACTTCGTGATCGCGTGGCTCGTGCGCGAAGCGCTCGGCGCACCCGACTGGCGCTGGCTGTCGATCAGCCAGGCGAACTGCGGCCTCACGGTGCTCACGCAGAAATCGGGGCGGCCGTGGAGCCTCATGTCGCACAACGACCTCGCGCACCTCCCGTTCGAGCTGCGCACCGGATTGTCCGAGCCGTACACGCTCTGACCGCGCCCGGCCGAACCGCGTCAGCCGACGCGCTTGCCGTACCAGTGGGTCGCGTTCGGATTCTCGTTGTACGGCGCGATCTCGGCGAACCCGCTCGAGCGGTACAGGCCACCGGCCGCGGCGAGGCTCGCGTTCGTGTCGAGCACGATCTCGCGAGCGCCGAAGCCGACCGCCCGGCGCTCGAGCTCCTCGAGCAGCCGGCGACCGGCGCCGCGTCCGCGTGCGGCGGGCGCGAGCCAGAGGTGCTTCACCTCGAAGCGCTCGCGACCGGTCGACGAGTCCGACGCGATGCGGCGCACCCCGCCGCATCCGATCGTCTCGCCGTCATCGACGACGACCAGGAAGACGCCGGCCGGGGGAGTGAACTGGGCCGTGGTCGGATACGTCGGCCGGTACTCGCCCTGCTCGGCGGGAAAGCCGGCCGCGCGTTCGGCGAAGTACGCCCTGAGCAGCTCGAGCGCCTCTGCGCCTTCGACATCGACCTCTCGGAACAGCATTCCTCCAGACTAGGGCGGACGTTCATCCCCGGGATGCCGCGCGCCGTCGCCTTGGTAGGGTGAACGACGTGACGATACGGGTCGCCGTGGCCGGAGCCACGGGCAAGATGGGTCGGCTGGCGATCGGACTCATCGAGGCATCCGACGATCTCGAGGTACATGCCGAGCTCGACTCGCGTTCGAACCTCGATGAGATGCTCGGCGCTGATGTGGCCCTCGACGTGACGCACCCGGGGGCGAGCGCCGCCATCGTCGAGTTCGCGACCGGCGCCGGCATCCCCATCGTCGTCGGGACCTCGGGCTGGTCGCACGACCGCATCGCCGAGATCGCCCACGCGATGCGCGACCACGATGACGCCGGTGCCGTGCTGTTCATCCCGAACTTCTCGATCGGCAGCGTGCTCGGCAGCGCCTTCGCCGCGCTCGCCGCTCCGTACTTCGACTCGATCGAGATCGTCGAGGCGCACCACGCCGGCAAGGTCGACTCGCCGTCGGGCACCGCCGTGCGCACCGCCGAACTGATCGGCGAGGCCCGAGCCGCGGCCGGCCCGGTGGCCGCACCCCACGCCGACCAGCGGGCTCGGGGCCAGCTCGTCGCGGGCGTGCCCGTGCACAGCCTGCGCATGTCGGGGCTCCTCGCCGAGCAGCGCGTCGTGCTCGGCGGCGACGGCGAGACGCTGACGCTCAGCCATTCCACGCTCTCACCGTCGTCGTACGAGCGCGGCATCCTGCTCGCCCTGCGACGCGCGCCCGAGGCATCCGGTGTCGTCGTCGGTCTCGACGCGCTGCTCGACCTCGGACTTCCGGGCAGCCCTCGATGACGACGAAGGCGGGCGCGTTCCTCATGGCCGCCCTCCTCGCGATCTACGTCGTGCTCGTCGGCTGGCGGGCCGTGCAATTCGTCGCGACGGGGGAGCCGGTCGCAGTCGCCATCGGGGTCGCGCTCATCGTGCTGCCGGTCATCGCGGCATGGGCGCTGTGGCGCGAGATCGGGTTCGGCGTGCGGTCGCAGGAACTCGTGCGCCGGCTCGAGGCCGACGGCGAGCTCGACCTCGGCCTGCCGCTCCTGCCCAGCGGCCGCCCCGAACGAGCGGCAGCGGATGCCGCGTTCCCCTCTTTCCGTGACGCCGCCGAGGCCGACCCCGGGTCGTGGCGGGCGTGGCTCCGACTCGGCCTCGTCTACGATGCGGCCGGAGACCGCCGTCGCGCCCGTGCCGCGGTGCGGCGGGCGATCACCCTCGAGCGCGCCGAGCGCTGAGCATCGCGTCGAGCGCCGCCTCGACCGTGACGTGCTCGAAGCGGAAGCCGTCGTCGATGAGGCGCTGCGGTCGGACCTTCTGGCTCGCGAGCAGCAGCTCGTCGGCCGCGCGGCCGAGCGCGAGCTCGAGCAGGCGCTCGGGCACGGTGAACGTGTAGGGCCGGCGCATCCGCTCGGCCATCGCGGTCATGACCCGATCGGCGGTCGCCGGCGTGGGGCCGGCGAGGTTGACCGGTCCTGCGAGCTTCGAGGTGAGCAGGTGCACCAGCGCGCGTACCTCGTCGGTGAGCGAGATCCACGGCCAGTGCTGACCGCCCGTGCCGAGCCGGCCCGACAGGCCGAGCTTCGTGATCGTCTCGACGCGCTGCAGGGCACCGCCGTGCCCGACGACGAGGCCCGTCCGGAACACGACCGTGCGGGTGTCGTCGGGAGCGAGCCCCGCTGCGCTCTCCCACCTCGAGACGACCTCGGAGAGGAAGCCGCTGCCGACGCTGCAGTACTCCGTGAGCAGTTCGCCCGGGCGATCCCCGTAGTAGCCCACCGCCGAGCCGCTGAGGAACACCGCAGGGGGTCGCTTCGCCTTGCGCATCGCGTCGGCGAGGGTGCGGGTCGCGGTCACGCGCGAGTCGACGATCTCACCGCGGTACGTCTTCGTCCACGGGAGGCGGGCGAGCGAGGCGCCCGAGAGGTTCACGACCGCGTCGACGCGGTCCATGACGGTGAAGTCGATGATGCCCGCTGCCGGAGACCAGGCCGCCTCGTCGGGTCCCTGCGCCTTGCGGCGCACGAGGCGCACCACGTCGTGGCCCTCGGCGGTCAACCGCTCGACGAGCGCCGTTCCGATGAAACCGGACGCCCCGGCGACGAGCACTCGCACGTCAGGCGAGCTCGGCTTCGATCGTGATGGGGATGGCGAGGGCCTGCGAGATGGGGCAGTTCTGCTTCGCGTCCTCGGCGAACTGCTCGAACTGCTCTTCCGTGAGACCCGGCACCCGAGCGCTCACGAGCAGGTGGCTGCCGAGCACTCCCTTGCCGGCCTCGAACGTGACGGCCGCCGTGGTCTGGATGCTCTCGGCGGGGTGACCCGCCTGTGCGAGTGCGAGCGAGAGCGCCATGCAGAAGCACGAGGAATGCGCGGCGGCGAGCAGCTCCTCGGGGTTCGTCATGTTCTCGACGCCCTCGGCCCGCGCCTTCCAGTTCACGGGGAACGTCGCGAGCCCGGACGAATCGAGGTTGACGTCGCCCGAACCTTCGAACAGCGTGCCCTTCCAGATCGCGGTCGCTTCACTCGTGAGAGCCATGGGTTCCTCCTCCTCGAGACGGAATCCCAGCCTAGCCCCGGCGGATGCCGCCGGCGTCAGGTTCTCGCGATGACGCGAGCCCGCACGAGCAGCACGTAGAGCTGGCAGCCGAGGCAGTAGCCGAACGCGGCGTTGAGGAAGGCCGCGAGGAAGGCGAGGCCCGCCGCGATGGGCACCGCGGAGGCGATGCCGAGCGCGCCGAGGACGACGCCCGCGATCGTCACCGCGAATCCCACGGCCTGCGCGAAGGTCGGCGGGCGGGGGTCCTCCAGCTCGCGCGGCGGCGCGAGGCGCGGGCGGATGAAGCGCTGGAAGACGAGGCCGAACGGATGCCGCCGCACGCCCGCGACGGCGCTCCACGCGAACACTGCGCTGAGCACGGTGAGGAGCGACCAGGCGGCGACGCCGGAGGTCCCGCCCGCGACGCCGAGCACCACGACGGCGAGGAGGAGCGCCGCCGTGACGGCGGCACTGAAGCGGGGGCCCCGCGGGTCGATTCCGGCAGGTTCATCTCGTGACACGGTGGCTCCTCGTGAGTCGGTCGAGCAGGTCGCGGACCTCGTGGCCGCGTGGGACGCCGCCGATCCGCGCGGCCGACGTGCCGTCGGCGCCGAGGATCAACGTGGTGGGCGTCTGCAGCACTCGGAACCGGTCGGCGAGGTCGGCACGGTTCGTGATGTCCACCTCGACATGGCGTACGCCGTCGTACTCGTCGGCGATGCTCGCGAGCTGGCGGGCGGCGCCGGGGCAGCGGCTGCAGAACTCGGTGGAGAGCTGGACGAGCGTGGCCCGTCGGCCGAGCTCGCGGTGCGAAATGCCGAGCACGTCGGCGGTCGCCGCCGAGGCACCCGCTCGCGGGCCTGCGACCGTCTCCCGCCCTCGCTCGCGCCGAACGTGCCGGACGCGCCCGCCGAGCGCCCGACCGGCGACTCCGACCCCGACGGCGAGGGCGACGAGGGCGACGGCCACGAGGAGCGCACCGAGCCAGTTCATGCGGCGATGCTATGGCGCTGCGCGCTCACCCCGGGCGCATGTGACGGAGCGTGACGAGGGACGGCACGCCCGCGGCATCCGTCGGCTGTCGGCCGGCGGGGTTAGCATCGACCCGATGGCCGAGACGATTCCCACGCCCTACGAAGACCTCCTGCGCGACGTGCTCGAGCACGGCACGCACAAGACCGATCGCACCGGTACGGGCACCCGCAGCGTGTTCGGCCGCCAGCTGCGGTTCGATCTCGCCGAGGGCTTCCCCCTCGTCACCACGAAGCGCGTGCACTTCAAGTCGATCGCCTACGAGCTGCTGTGGTTCCTGCAGGGCTCGTCGAACGTCGGCTGGCTGCGCGAGCACGGCGTCACCATCTGGGACGAATGGGCTGATCCCGCGGGCGAGCTGGGCCCCGTGTACGGCGTGCAGTGGCGCTCATGGCCGACGCCGAACGGCGAGACGATCGACCAGATCTCGCAGGTGATCGAGCAGATCCGCACGAACCCCGATTCGCGACGGCTCATCGTCTCGGCGTGGAATCCCGCCGACATCCCCGAGATGGCGCTCGCCCCGTGCCACGCCCTCTTCCAGTTCTACGTGGCCGACGGCAAGCTCTCGTGCCAGCTGTACCAGCGCAGCGCCGACCTCTTCCTCGGCGTGCCGTTCAACATCGCCTCGTACGCGCTGCTCACGCACATGGTCGCCCAGCAGACCGGGCTCGAGGTCGGCGACTTCGTCTGGACCGGTGGCGACTGCCACATCTACGACAACCACGTCGAGCAGGTCACCGAGCAGCTGACACGTGCGCCCTACACGCCGCCGATGCTCCGCCTCGCGCGCACGCCCGACTCGATCTTCGACTACGAGTACGACGACTTCGTCGTCGAGAACTACCAGCACCACCCCGCCATCCGCGCGGCCGTCGCCGTATGAGCCGAGCGGATGCCGCCGCACCGCACGAGCGGCAGCGGCCCCGCATCGGCCTCGTATGGGCACAGGCCGCCGGCGGAGTGATCGGCCGCGACGGCGGCATGCCGTGGCACGTGCCCGAAGACCTCGCGCACTTCAAGGCCGTGACCCTCGGAGCTCCCGTCGTCATGGGCCGCAAGACCTGGGACTCGCTCGCACCGCGCTACCGGCCCCTGCCCGGCCGGCGCAACATCGTCGTCACGCGCGACGACGCGTGGGCGGCCGAGGGTGCCGAACGCGCGGCATCCGTCGACGAGGCGCTCGCGCTCGCCGCGGCAGACGGCCCGGAATGGATCTGGGCCATCGGCGGGGCGCAGCTCTTCGGCGACGTCATCGCCCGCGCCGACCGGCTCGAGGTCACCGAGCTCCGCCACGGGGATGCCTCGTTCACGCCGCTGGCCGACGACGTGCTCGCTCCCGCGGTCGACCCCGCGCGGTTCCGCCTCACGGCGGTCGATCCGCCGGCCGGCGAGCACACCTCGGCGAGCGGCATCCGCTACCGCTTCCTCCGCTACGAGCGCGCCTGACCCCGCTCCCGAGCAGCTCCGGTCCGCCTGACGCAACGACCGCCCGCCCCACCTGTACCGCTGCACCGCTGTCCCGAACGGCGGGTGGGCGCCCGGCGGCCGGCGGGGCGCGGCATCCGCTCGAACCGATAGCCTTGACGACGTGACTGTCGACAATCCCTTCGGACAAGTGCTCGTCGCGCTCGTCACGCCGATGACGGCGGACGGCGAAGTCGATTGGCCCGGGGTCGAGAAGCACATCGACGACGTGATCAACGCCGGCGCCGACGGCATCGTCGTCACCGGGACGACGGGGGAGACCTCGACCCTCACCGACCCCGAGAAGATCCGGCTCGTCGAGGTCGGCAAGGATGTCGCGTCGGGTCGAGCGAAGATCATCACGGGCGGCGGATCCAACGAGACGGCCCACGCCATCGAGCTCTACCGGCACAGCGAGCAGGCCGGCGCCGACGGCATCATGATCGTCACGCCGTACTACAACAAGCCGACCCAGGCGGGCATCCTCACGCACTTCCGGCTCGTCGCCGACGCGACCGATCTTCCCGTCATCCTCTACGACATCCCCGGCCGCACTGGCGTGCCGATCAGGTACGAGACGATCCTGCGACTCGCCAAGCATCCGAACATCCTCGCCGTGAAAGACGCCAAGGGCGACTTCTCCGAGGTCAGCCGCGTGCTGAACCAGACCGACCTCATGTACTTCTCGGGCGACGACGCGAACGTGCTCCCGCACCTCGCGATCGGCGCGACGGGACTCATCGGCGTCACGGCGAACATCGCCCCGGCGCCGTACCGCACGATCGTCGACGCCGTGAACCGAGGCGACCTGAAGGCCGCCACCGCGGCGCACCAGCAGCTCGAGCCGCTCGTGCGCGCCGTCATGACGCACGTGCCCGGTACCGTCGCGGCGAAGTACATCCTGCACGGCCTCGGCCGCATCGGCAGCCCGCGGGTGCGTCTGCCGCTCGTCGGTCCCGAGGAGTGGGAGGCCGCACTCATCGAGGACGAGATCGATCTCGTCCAGGGCATCCCCGGCGTCGACTTCCACAACTTCCGCCCCGACCGCAACGCCGCCGCCGGCGGCGCGCTGCCGAAGGTCGCGGGCACCACACGCTGAACGCCGGTCGAGGCATCCGCCGGAACGACCGATCGAACTGAACACCGCTACGTAAGGAGGGCACATGCCCGACACCGTCATCGACCCTGCCCCGCTCGCCCCCGGGACCCTGCGGGTCATCCCCATCGGAGGCCTCGGCGAGGTCGGCCGCAACATGACCAGCTACGAGATCGACGGCAAGATCCTCATCGTCGACTGCGGCGTGCTCTTCCCCGAGGAGCACCAGCCCGGAGTCGACCTGATCCTTCCCGACTTCGGATTCCTCCGGGAGCGACTCGACGACATCGTCGGCGTCGTGCTCACCCACGGCCACGAGGACCACATCGGCGCCGTGCCGTACCTGCTCCGCCTGCGCGCCGACATCCCGCTCATCGGCTCGACGCTGACGCTCGCCCTCGTCGAGGCGAAGCTCAAGGAGCACCGCATCCAGCCCTACAGCCTCACGGTCAACGAGGGCCAGCGCGAGAAGATCGGTCCGTTCGACCTCGAGTTCGTCGCGGTGAACCACTCCATCCCCGACGCGCTCGCCGTCGCGATCAAGACGCGTGCCGGCACCGTGCTCGCGACGGGCGACTTCAAGATGGACCAGCTGCCCCTCGACGGGCGGCTCACCGACCTGCGCGAGTTCGCGCGGCTCGGCGAAGAGGGCGTCGATCTGTTCATGGTCGATTCCACCAATGCGGATGTCCCGGGCTTCACGCCGCTCGAGCGCTCGATCGGTCCCGTGCTCGACGAGGTCATCGCCCGTGCACCCCGTCG
>JAPSJT010000105.1 GCA_031178045.1 Agromyces sp. | reverse complement strand
GTCGCGAAGACCCTCCTCGTTCGAACGCTCAGCCGCACGCTGAAGCTCGACACCCGGCGACTGCAATTCACCCCCGACCTCATGCCGGGCGACGTCACGGGTTCGCTCGCCTACGACCCCCGCTCGGGCGAGTTCGCCTTCCGCGAGGGCCCGGTCTTCACGAACATCCTGCTCGCCGATGAGATCAACCGCACGCCGCCGAAGACGCAGTCGGCCCTCCTCGAGGCGATGGAGGAACGCCAGGTCTCGGCCGACGGCGTGACCCGACCGCTGCCCGACCCGTTCATGGTCGCCGCCACCCAGAACCCCATCGAGTACGAGGGCACCTACGCCCTGCCCGAGGCGCAACTCGACCGGTTCCTGCTGAAGCTCGTGCTCGATGTGCCCGAGCGCGACGCCGAGGTGACGCTGCTGCGACGCCACGCCGAGGGCTTCGATCCGCACGACCTCGGCGCGGCCGGCGTCACGCCCGTGCTCGGGGCCGCGGAACTCGCGTCGGCTCGCGCAGCCGCGGCATCCGTTCGCGTCTCCGATGACGTGCTCGCCTACCTCGTCGACCTCGCCCGTGCCACGCGTCGGAGCCCTTCCATCCGGCTCGGGGTCAGCCCGCGGGCGTCGACCGGGCTTCTCGCCGCGGCGAAGGCATGGGCGTGGCTCACGGGCTACGACTCGCTGACGCCCGACCACGTGCAGGCCATGCTGCTGCCGGTGTGGCGCCACCGCGTGCAGCTCCGGCCCGAGGCCGAGCTCGAGGGCGTCTCGGTGGACGCGGTGCTGCGCGGCATCGTGCAGCAGGTGCAGGTGCCTCTCTGACATGACACGGACCCTGTAATGGCAGTGACCGGCCGATTCGCCCTGCTCGTCGCCCTCGGCGTCGTGCCCGTCGTCGTCGCCGGGACGTCGAGCGCGGCAGCCGCATGGCTCGCCCTGCTGGGCTGGCTCGCGATCGCCCTCGGCGCGGGTGCCGTCGACCTCTCGCTCGCCGCGTCGCCCAGGCGCGTGCGACTCGGTCGAGAACTGCCCGCCCGCGTGCGGCTCGGCGAGACCGTCATCGCCGACCTCGTCGTCGACAACGAGGGCGGTCGGATGCTTCGCGCGACCGTCCGCGACGGATGGGAGCCCTCCGCCGGCGTCATCGGCCCGAATCGCTCGCGTCTCGACGTGCCGCCCGGCGAACGCCGGCGGATCAGCCTCGCACTCACGCCGTGGCGACGGGGCGACCGGCGCACCGAACACGTGACCATCCGCGCCGCGGGCCCGCTCGGACTCTGGTCGCGGCAGGCGACCCTCGCGTCGCCGGGCCGCGTGCGAGTGCTCCCGCCGTTCCATTCGCGGGCGCACCTGCCCTCCCGGCTCACCCGCCTGCGCGAGCTCGAGGGGCGGACGCCACTGCTCATCCGAGGCCAGGGCACCGAGTTCGACTCGATCCGCGAATACGTCCGCGGCGACGACGTGCGCTCGATCGACTGGCGCGCGACGGCCCGCCACGTGGACCCCGAGGTGCCCGGCGGCACCCGGCTCATGGTGCGCACGTGGCGGCCCGAACGGGACCGCCGCATCGTGATCGTGGCGGACACGTCACGAACCTCGGCGGCCCGGGTGGCCGACGAGCCCCGCCTCGACACGTCGTGGGAGGCCGCGCTGCTGCTTGCCGCGCTCGCCTCGCACGCGGGCGATCGCGTCGACTTCCTGGCGTGGGACCGACGCGTGCGCGGACGCGTGCACGGCGCGAGCGGGGCGGAGCTCCTCGCTCGGATGGTGGACACCATGGCCGGCATCGACGCCGAGCTCATCGAGGCCGACTGGGCCGGCCTGCCCGCACAGGTGCGCCGGATGACGAGCCGGCATGCGCTCGTGGTCCTGCTCACGGCCGCCGACAGCCCGGGCAGCTCGAGGGGTCTGCTCTCGGTGCTCCCTCAGCTGACGAACCGGCACACCGTGCTCGTCGCCTCGGTCACCGATCCCGCAGTCCTCGCCGCGACCCGGCGGCGCGGAGCCCTCGACGAGGTGTACGCGGCGGCCTCGGCGGAGCGCGCCCTGCTCGACGGGGAGCGCGTCGCGGCGGCGATCCGCCGCCTCGGCGGGCTCACCGTCGCCGCCGCCCCGCACGAACTGCCGCCGGCCCTCGCCGACCGGTACCTCGAGCTCAAGGCCACCGGGCGCCTCTGACGTCGATGCGGCTCGCTCAGCCGGCGACGATGCGGCTCGCGCCCGCCTCGAACTCGACGAGGTCGCCGGTCTCGCCGGCGCGCACGGCTCGGCCGCCGAGCACGAGCAGGTAGACGAGGAAGCCGCCGAGCGCGAGCACGCCGATGCCGATCTTCACCGGCCACGGCCACGGAGCCGGGGTGACGAACCCCTCGATGAGGCCCGAGACGAAGAGGAAGAACACCAGTCCGATCGCGACGGTGAAGAGGGAGCGGGCGTCCTCGGCGAGGGCGATCCCGCGCGGGCGCCCACCGGGAGCGACCCACGCCCAGAAGATCCGGAGTCCTGCCGCGGCGGCGACGAAGACGCAGGTGAGCTCGAGCAGCCCGTGCGGGCTGATGTAGAGGAAGAACGTGTCGGCCTCGTCATAGGCGAACATGACGGCAGCCGTCACGCCGAGATTCTGGGCGTTCTGCAGCACGACGTACGGCACCCAGACGCCGAGGATTCCGAACGCCACGCACTGCGCCGCGATCCAGGCGTTGTTCGTCCACACCGCACCGGCGAAGGAGGCGGCCGGGTTCTCGGAGTAGTAGGCGACGAAGCCCTCCTCCGCGAGCCGGCGGAGTTCGGATTCGGTGCCGAGTGCAGCGAGCGCACGCGGATCGCCGCCGATCCACCAGGCGTAGAGCGCCGCGACGGCGACGGTCACCACCGCCACCGCGAGGGTGAGCCAGCGCAATCGGTAGAGCGCGGCGGGCAGGCTGATCATCACGAAGCGCGTGAATGCGCGCAACGGGTTCTCGGGCGCCCCCGTGAACCGCAGCCTCGCCCGCGCGAGTCCGACCGAGAGCCGGTCGCCGAGCGCAGTCGACCCCGCCGTGGCCTGCACGAGCGAGAGGTCGGATGCCGCCGACTGGTAGTGCTCGATGAGCTCATCGGCACCCGGGCCGTCGAGACGAGCGGTCTTCGCGAGCACGTCGAGCCGCTCCCAGTCGTCATGACGGGCGGTGGCGAGCGCGTCGAGGTCCATCTGCTTGAATACTACCCATGGCCGACGCCCCCGCCCCGCGCAGCCGGCTCGCCCGCTTCGACGACGACGGCGTGGTCACGGGCGAGGCCGTCGCCCTCGATGTTCGGCCGGCGAGCGCCCTCATCCGTGCCGGGGGCGCCGCGATCGACGTCATCATCTCGATCGTGCTGATCCTGCTGCTGCTCCTCGCTCTCTCGCAGCTCTCGGTCGACGAGGCCGCGTTCCGGGCGATCATGATCGCCGGCATCGTCGTGTGCGTCATCGTGATTCCGACCGCCGTCGAGACCGCGTCCCGCGGCCGCTCGCTCGGCAAGCTCGCCCTCGGTCTGCGCGTCGTGCGAGACGACGGGGGCGCGATCGGGTTCCGCCACGCATTCATCCGGGCGCTCACCGGCGTGATCGAGGTCTACCTGACCGTCGGCGGCCTCGCCGTGCTCGTCGGCTTCCTGAATCCCTCGTCGAAGCGCCTCGGCGATCTGCTCGCGGGCACGCATGCCCAGGTCGAGCGGGTGCCGAATGTGCCGTCGACGGCGTTCGGCGTGCCGCCCGAGCTCGTCCGCTGGGCGGCGACCGCCGATGTCGGACGCCTGCCCGACCCACTCGCCCGGCGCATCGCGTCGTTCTTCGCGAACGTCGCGCACCTGGCGCCCGAGAGCCGCGTTCGCGTGGCCGCGATGCTCGCGGCCGAGGTCGCGCCGTACGTGTCGCCGCTGCCCGAGGCGCCGGCCGAGCGCTTCCTGGCCGCGGTCGTCGCGCTGCGACGCGAGCGGGACCTCACGTCGCTGCGCCTCGAGGACGCGCGCATCTCGGCACTCGCCCCGCAGCTCACCGCGAAGCCCGTGGGGTTCCCCGAGCGGTGACGGTGCGGACGCCGCGTCACGCGGCATCCGTGGGCTCAGTACCGGTAGTGGTCGACCTTGTACGGCCCCTCGACCGGGACGCCGATGTAGCTCGCCTGATCGGGGTTCAGCTCGGTGAGCTCGACACCGAGCGCGTCGAGGTGCAGGCGCGCGACCTTCTCATCGAGGTGCTTCGGGAGCACGTAGACGCCGACCGGGTAGGCATCGGGCCGCGTCCAGAGTTCGATCTGGGCCAGCACCTGGTTCGTGAACGAGTTCGACATCACGAACGACGGATGACCGGTCGCGTTGCCGAGGTTCATCAGCCGCCCCTCGCTCAGCACGAGCACGCTCCGGCCGGTGGGCAGGCGCCATTCGTGCACCTGGGGCTTGATCTCGACGCGCTCGGCACCGGCGAGCGACTCGAGGCCCGCCATGTCGATCTCGTTGTCGAAGTGGCCCACGTTCGCGACGATCGCGAGGTGCTTCATGCCGAGGAGGTGCTCGACGCGCACCACGTCCTTGTTGCCGGTGCCCGTGACGAGGATGTCGATCTCGCCGATGACGGACTCGAGGCGTGAGACCTGGTAGCCGTCCATCGCCGCCTGCAGCGCGCAGATCGGGTCGACCTCACTGACGATGACCCGCGCGCCCTGGCCGCGCAGCGCCTCGGCAGCGCCCTTGCCGACGTCGCCGTAGCCCGCGACGAACGCGACCTTGCCGCCGATGAGCACGTCGGTCGCGCGATTGAGGCCGTCGGGCAGCGAGTGCCGGATGCCGTACTTGTTGTCGAACTTCGACTTCGTGACCGAGTCGTTGACGTTGATCGCCGGGAAGAGCAGCTCACCCTTCGCGTGCAGCTCGTAGAGACGGTGCACGCCCGTCGTCGTCTCCTCCGTGACGCCCTTGATCTCGGCGGCGATGCGCGTCCAGCGGTCGGGGCTGAGTTCGAGGGAACGGCGCAGCGTGTCGAGCACCACGCGGAACTCGTGGCTCGTGGCATCCGTCGCCTCGGGCACCATGCCGGCCGCCTCGAACTCGCGCCCCTGGTGCACGAGGAGGGTCGCGTCGCCGCCGTCATCGAGGATCATGTTGGGGCCGATCCAATCGGCCCCCGCCGCGGCGGCCTCCGCGCTCCAGTCGAAGATGCGGTCGGTGCACCACCAGTACTCGTCGAGCGTCTCGCCCTTCCAGGCGAAGACCGGGACGCCCGTCGGCGCGTCGATGGTGCCGTCCGGGCCGAGCACGACGGCGGCGGCCGCCTCGTCCTGCGTCGAGAAGATGTTGCAGCTCGCCCAGCGCACCTGCGCGCCGAGTGCGACGAGCGTCTCGATGAGCACCGCCGTCTGCACCGTCATGTGCAGGCTGCCGGCGATACGCGCCCCCGCGAGCGGCTTCGACGCGCCGAACTCCTCACGAAGGGCCATGAGACCCGGCATCTCGTTCTCGGCGAGCCGGAGCTGGTGACGGCCCGCTTCGGCGAGGCCGAGATCGGCGACCTTGAACGGGATGGCGGATGTCGCGGAGAGGGTCATGCCGACCATTCTCGCAGGCCGCGCCGCATTTCGCGCGGCGCTGATCAGCCGCGGATGAGCGCGAGCACCTCGTCGCGGATCGCCGCCATGGTGGCGACGTCGCCGCCCTCGACGTTGAGGCGCAGGAGCGGCTCGGTGTTCGAGGGCCGCACGTTGAACCACCAGAACGGCTCGCTCTCGTCGGTGATGCCGGTGACGGTGAGCCCGTCGAGCTCGTCGAACTCGGCACGCCCGGTGAATCCCTCGACGATGCGCGTGTACGCCGCCGGGACGTCGTCGACGGTCGAGTTGATCTCTCCCGAGAGCGCGTAGGGCGTGTATCGCGCCGCGAGCTCCGAGAGCGGCGCCTGCTGGCCGCCGAACTCGGCGAGCACGTGCATCGCCGCGAGCATGCCGTTGTCGGCGCCCCAGAACTCGCGGAAGTAGTAGTGCGCGGAGTGCTCGCCGCCGAAGACCGCGCCGGTCTCGCGCATGCGGTCCTTGATGAGGGAGTGGCCGACGCGAGTGCGCACGGCGGTGGCCCCGGCCGCCTCGATCGTCTCGGGGACGAACCGGGACGTGATGAGGTTGTGGATCACCGCGACATCGGTCTCGCCGGCGGCACGGACCCGCTCGATCTCGCGCACCGCGACGATCGCGGCCACGGCCGACGGCGTCACGGCGCCGCCCTGCTCGTCGACGACGAAGCAGCGGTCGGCGTCTCCGTCGAAGGCGAGTCCGAGATGGGCGCCGTGCTCGACGACCGCGCGCTGGAGGTCGACGAGGTTCCCCGGCTCGAGCGGGTTCGCCTCGTGGTTCGGGAACGTGCCGTCGAGCTCGAAGTAGAGCGGCACGATCTCGAGCGGGAGCGCAGGCAGCCCGGCCGCCTCGCCGAGCACCGCGGGCACCGTGAGCCCGCCCATGCCGTTGCCGGCGTCGACCACGATCTTGAGCGGTCGGATGCCGCTGAGATCGACGAGCGAGCGCAGGTAGGCCGCGTAGTCGGCCAGCACGTCGACGTTCGACACCGAGCCCGGCGACGCCGCATCCGCGATGCCCTGCTCGAGGTAGGCGGCGGCGCGGTCGCGGATCGCGGCGAGCCCCGTGTCGAGCGAGATGCCCTGGGCGCCGGCGCGGGAGAACTTGATGCCGTTGTAGGCGGCGGGATTGTGGCTCGCGGTGAACATCGCCGCGGGAGCCTGCAGCTGTCCGGAGGCGAAGTAGCTCTCATCGGTCGAGCAGAGGCCGATGGCCACGACGTCGGCGCCACGACGCGTGGCACCTCGCGAGAAGGCCTCGGCGAAGCCGGGCGACGAGTCGCGCATGTCGTGCCCGACGACCAGCGAGGCGCCCGCAGCGCCGACCTCGTCGACGAATGCGGCGCCGAGCGCTTCGACCGTCTCGGCGGTGAGCCCCTCCCCCACGATTCCGCGGACGTCGTAGGCCTTCACGATCGCGTCGAGGCGCGATCGAGCGTCGGAGCCGGCACCGGGAGTCATGCGTTGAAACCTACCTCACCGAGCGAGACGTGCCGTACGACCTGCCAGCCCACGGGCGCCGAGGTGCGCTCGGCGTGACGTGTGCAGAGGTCGTAGCCGTGCGGCTCGGGCAGGAGGGAGAGCGGACCGAGCACCGCCATCGAATCGGCGTAGTCGAAGGTGAGGGTCGCGACCGCCTCGGCGGCGCAAGCGATGCGCGAACAACGTCTCATGGCAAGACCCAGAGTAGCGACGAGCGGGGACATTACGATGGAGGGTATGCCCCGCTCCCGCCGTGTCGCCGCACCGCGTTCCCCCCGGCGACTGGCCCGCGACCGACACGGCCGCGGCATGCGCTCCGCGGTCACTGGTCCGCACCTCGAGCCCATCCGCACGCGCATCGACGAGTTCGACTTCACGATCGCGACGACGGCCGCATACCTCCGCGGGCTCTGGCCCGAGCTCGAGGGCGTCGTCTTCGAGGTCGCCCAAGCGCCCGGCGAGGCCCTTCACGGCGACCACGTCGATCGGTGGAAGGTCGCGCACGACGAGCGGCGCATCACCTTCTACCGCCTGCCCATCGTGCGCTTCCTGCGGCTGCAGGAGGGCGAGGAACGCGAGGAGAAGCTGCTCATCGAGAGCTGCGTGTTCCGCGCGGTGGCCGAGCTCCTCGACAAGGATCCATGGGAGCTCGCGCCGGGACGGTACCGGCACCTCTGATCGAGCCGCTGGTCGGCGGGCGCCGGCTCAGCGCGGGTAGACCCGGATCGGCGAATCGAGCGGTCCGGGCGGCTGCACGCCGAAGGCGGCGAGCTCGTCGCCCCCGCGGAACGACACCGAGGCGTGCATGCCCTCGGTTCCGCTCAGCATGACGGATGCCGCGCCGCCGACCTCCACCGAGCTCGCCCCGGCCGCCGGCACCGAGACGGTGCGCTCGGCACCATCGAGCGCGACGGTCACCTCCGACGCCGCTCCGCCCGGGTTCACGAGGTGCAGCACCGGCGAGGGGCCGTCGGGGATCGCGACGATGGCCGCGTCGAGCAGCGGCGCCGTGGCCACGGTCCAGGCGAGGTCGGAGGGCGCAGCGGCATCCGTCTGCCCTTCGGTTCCTCCGACGGTCGCACGGGCCGCCGCGACGACCGGGGCATCGGCCTCGATGCGCACCGTGTAGGTGCCCGCATCGAGGACGCCGAGTGGGACGTCCGTCGTACGTCCCGGCTGCAGCGTCGCCTCGATCGTGGTGCCGCCGGCGCCCGAGTCGGCGACGACGCCGATCGAGACGTCGACCGCTTCCTCCCCGGGGGCGAACAGTCGTACGGCGGGGTGATCGTCTCCCTCGGCGTGATCCTCGGACGGATCGACTCCGCCGGCCTCCGGCACGACGAGCCCCGGGATGACCTGGCTCGTGGCCGGCGCGGCCGTCGCGCCCGTGAGCTCGATTCCCGCGGGGGCCAGCCCGACGACCACGGAATGCTCGAGGGTCGCGGCGATCGCACCTCCCGTCGACGTGACGTGCACGACGGGCGAGGCGAGGTTCGGAGCGAGCCCGGCGAGCGAGAGGACCCGCTCGCTCCCCGCCGGCACGATGATCCCGAGGGCGGACGGGGCCTCGACCGGCCCGCTCTCGCCGATCACGCGCACGTCGACCGTTGCCGCCACGGCCGTCGGATTGGCGAGCAGGACGAGACCACTGCGGCCGAGGTTCGTCGCACCGGCGACGAGCCACGACTCGGCGACCGCTTCGGCACACGCGGCGGCCGCGAAGCCCGCGAGCGTCTCGGTGGCGGCCGTCTGGGACTGCGCGCCCGCGAGCATGCCCGCGGCCACGCCGCCCGGCTCCGCGGCCACCGCGACGGGTCCGCCGTTCTGCTCCGCGCGCGGGTCGTCCCGGGCCTCGAGCGGAATCTCCTCGAGCACGGCGTCGGGCGGCTCGGCGGCCGTCACGAGTCGGGCGGAGCCGATCGACGTCGCGGTCGTCGCCGCGGCGGCGTCCTCGCCGAGCGCGAGGAGCGGCCCCGGGCAGACCCGCTGCTGTCGACTCTCGGCGGGTTGCACGAGCACCGACGC
>JAPSJT010000104.1 GCA_031178045.1 Agromyces sp. | reverse complement strand
TAGAGCGCGAGCGAGTCGGTCTGGAAGCTCGTCGTGCGGCTCGTGAGGTCGACGGGCAGCGCGAGGCTGTCCTCCGTGCCGTCGTAGCGCTTGCGGTCGTCGTACTCGGTCGCGCCGAACTCGTCGAGGAGCGGCGAGTAGGTGTCGACGTGCATGACGCCCTCGTCGACGTCGAACTGCAGCAGGCGGAAGAAGCTGGCGCCGAACCGCAGTTGCGCGTCGGGCGCGTAGCCGCCGACCTCCGTGAGGCCGAGCCGGTCCGCCGACACCGTGTAGAACTGGTAGTCCGCGAGCAGCTCGACGACGCCGTGGCCGACCTCGCCGACGTTCGGCTTCACGTTCGTGCCGACGCCGTGCTCGTGGCCCGCCAGGATGAGGAACACGTTGGGGTTGTCGGCCACGACGGTGTTGTAGAGCATCGAGCCGTCGGGCGCCGCGAACGGAGCGTCGCGACCGTCGGGCTCCGTGCTCGGGCGCAGGTAGTCGTGCGAGAGCAGAATGCCGTTGCGACCCGGGAACTGCTTGAAGATCCCATCGGCCCACTCGGCCTCTTCGCGGGTCACGCCGTACGAGAGACCCACGACCACGAAGTCGAGCCCGCCCGCCGAGAACAGGTCGAAGTGGTTCTGGTTGTCGCCGTCGCGCCACGGTCCGCCGTACTCGGCCGCACTCCAGCCCGACGCGGCGGCCGCGTAGCGGTCGGGCCCGTAGTAGCGGTTGAAGATCGCCTCGGCGCCGTTCTCGGTGCCCGACTGGTTGTCGTGGTTGCCCGCGATGACGCCGTTCGGCACGCCGGCCGCGTCGAGCACGCCCTGCTGGGCGGACGACATCTCGAACTCGCCGACGATCTGCCGGCGCATCTCCTCGGTCGCGGGCGTGCGGATGTTGTTCTCGATGATGTCGCCCGTGTGCGCCGCATACGCGATCTTGCGCGCGTCGGCGTTCTCGGCGATCCAGTCGACGACGCCCGCGTAGGCCGACTCCCAGACGGCGCGTTCCTCGGCCGTCTCCTGCTCGACCGCGCCCTCCGAGAGGTACTGCGTGTCGGTGAAGTGCGCGATCGAGAAGTCGTAGCTCGCCGGGTCGGCGAAGCTGTTCGGGTCGCCGGCTTCGAGGTCGTCGGCGAAGGGGTCCTCACCGGTGACCATGACGTGCACCTGCTGGCCGTCGATGTAGGCCTCGTCGACGTCGGCCGTGAGCACCGTCTGCCCCTCCGCGGCGCCGCGCGCCGAGGCGAGCACGTCCCACGTGCCGCCCGCCACGTTCCAGGCGCGCAGGCTGCCGATCCGGTCGGGGTCGATCGTGCCGGCCCAGCGGAGCACGGGCGCCTGCACGTGGCCCTTGACCATCACGTCGAAGCGCTGGAACACCACCTGGTCGGATGCCGCGGTGTCGAGCGTCTTCCCGTCGCCCGGCACGAGCGCCGAGGTGGCCGCCTTCTGCTCGCCCTCGATCCGGAGCGTCGTCGGCACCGTGGGGGCCGAGCCCTGCCACGCCTGGTTCGGAGTGAGGATCTCCGCCTGCGAGAAGGTCGCGGTGACCTCGCCGCCGTCGGGCTCGGCGACCTTCGCCGAGAGGGTGACGGAGCCGTTGACGTCGGTCGCGCCCGACGTCGGCGCGAGCTCCGCCGGCACATCGGGGATGCCCGCCGAGACGAACACGATCTCGTGCGTCACCTCGGTGCCGAGGCCGTCCACCGCGGTCACCGCGAGGGTGTGCTCGCCGGCGCTGAGGCCGGGTCCGATCGGCGCGGCGAGGCCCACCGCGACACCGTCGAGGGTGACCTCCGGTCCCGAGAGGATGCCCGAGGCATCCTCGAGCTGCACGTCGAGGGCGACCGCCGAGGTGATCGTCTCGCCGGCGGCGGGCGTCGACGAGACGACGGCCGGGCCGGAGTTGTCGGTGACGAGGGTGCGCGTGGCGACCTCGCCGGTGCCCGAGGCGGCGGCGAGCGTGTGGAGGCCGTCGTCGAGCGTCGTCGTGTCGAGGTCGAGACGGAGGCCGCGCGGTGCCGCATCGACGGTGAACTCGAGCGCGACCTCCCGCAGCAGCGTCGCGTTGCTGCCGCAGTTCCCGTCGCCCATCGAGTACGAGGGCTTCAGGCCGACTCCCGTCGCGGTGCCGGTCGCCGGCGCGAGCGCGAGCGCCGAGACGGCGAAGTCGTCACGGTTCACGCCGCACGCGGCGTCGATGCCGCCGGTGACGAGCTGCACGGTGTTCGAGCCCGGGCGGAGCCATTCGTTCGGGAAGACCACGTCGACGCGACGGCTCACGAAGTCGCCGCCGATGTCGTAGCGCATGCCGTTCACGACGATGGCGTTGTGGTAGCGCGCCTCGATGGAGTTCGACCCCACGTTGAAGCTGAACACCGCGTCGCCGGCGCCGAGCGTCGGTGCGGCGGAGGCCTCGTCGCCGTCGACCGTGAGCGAGGCGACGGCGCCGTCCCCGCCCGCGGGCTGGGTCGCGAAGACGTGCTGCACGCCCTTCGCGATCGTGCCGTCGGCCGGCGTGATGAACGGTGCCCCGGTGGGCGCGTTGTTCACGGTCACCGTGCTCGTGGTGCTCGTGCCCGACGCGGTGGTCGCGACGATCGTGTGGGAGCCGTTCTCGACGGTCGTCGTGTCGAGCTCCGTCGAGAGCCCCGTGGTGCCCTGCGGGTCGCCGAGCACGAAGAAGGTGAGCTCGGCGCGGAGGCGCAGCGAGGTGTTCGTGCCGCAGCTGCCGTCGCCGAAGGAGTAGCTGTACTCGTTCTCCTCGCCGTCGGCGACCTCGCCGAGCAGCTCGAGCGTGATGTTCGAGAGCACGAAGTCGTCGTGGTTCGCACCGCACGAGGTCTCGAATGTGCCGGCGACGAACTCGATCGTGTTCTCGCCCTGCACGAGCACCTCGTTCGGCACCTCGAGGTCGACGCGCTCGCTCACGTGGTCGCCGATGGGAATCGTGTGCTCGCCGTTCACGATGACGGTGTTCCCGTACCGTGCTTCGGTCGAGTTGGAGCCGACCTCGAAGAAGAGGTGGGAGACGCCGACGGTCGGCGTCGCTTCGAGCTCGGTGCCGTCCAGCGTGAGGCTCGTGACATCGTCGTCGGCCACGACGGGCGTCGCCGCGATCGTGGCGTCGCCCTCGAGGAACGAGCCGTCGGCCGGTTCGAGGAGCGGGGGCGGGGTCGGCGCCGGTGGGGTCGGCTTGGCGAGCGGCGCGGCCGTCGCGCCCTGTGCCGGTGCGACCGCCAGCCCCGTGCCGATGAGCGCCGCCAGCACGAGCGCGGTCACCCCCATCAGCGAACCGCGGCTCCCGCCTCGTCCGTTCGTCCTTCGCATGCGCGTGCACCCTCCCTGGCGTCACCCTCGCGTCCCTCGCCGCACGGCGAGGCGTCCAGGTGTCACGGTGGCGAGCACGGGTGAACAGATGGGATGCGTCGGGCGACGAATCGGCAGCGGCCGGGAGAACGGTTCCCGGGCACCGCCGGCGAGGTGACGGGATCGGCCCGCCGGCGCATCCCGGAGCGGCGAATCGCGTCACCTCGCGGAGCCGGGCGGGCGGCGGGGCGGGGTCGCGTCAGCGGAGGCCCGCCGGCGGCACGATCTCACGCTGGAACGTGCGGATCCACCGCTGGCGCGTCTCGCGGAACTCCGCGTGCGTCGCGAATCGGTAGTGGTACGCGTGCACTCGTACCCAGCGCGGCGGCGTCCCGTCGAACGGGTCATCGGCGAGCAGGCGCAGCGTCGGGGCATCCGCTTCGAGCAGGCGCAGCAGGAGCATCTCGAGCCACGGCTCCCACCTGCGGCCGAGCGGCAGGAACCACATGAGCCAGTCGAGGCGCAGGTGGTACGGCGCCCACTGCCGCGGGACCGCCCGCACGTCGCCCGGCTTGCCCTTGAAGCCGTACTCGCGCCACTCGGTGTCGGGGTCGCCGGGGAACTCGCCCAGCGTGCCCTCGATCACGTACTCGATGCGCCGCTTCGTCACCGTGCCGAAGGCGCCGTAGGCGTTCACGAGCATCCATCGGTTGAAGCTGGCGTTCATGAGCTGCCGCTGCGAGAACAGGTTCTGGAGCGGGCGCACGCTCAGCACGAGGAGGAGCACAGTCACCGCCGCGACGATGACGAACCACCAGATCGGCGTCGTGGCGGCATCCGTGCCGAGGTCGGTCGGAATCGCCGGGATGAGCCAGTGCCATGCCGAGTCGGTGATGGCGGATGCCGCGAGCACGATCGTGATCCAGTTGAGCCACGCGAAGTTGCCGGTGATCACGAGCCAGAGCTGGGTGAGGATGACGATCGCCGCGGCCGCCGAGCCGACCGGACCGGGCACGAACAGCAGGAACGGCACGACGAGCTGCGCGAAGTGGTTGCCGAGCACCTCGCCGCGATGGAACCACCTGGGCAGCAGGTGCGCCTGCCGGCTCAGCGGGTTCGGCATGGGTTGCGTCTCGTGGTGGTACATGAGCGCCGTGAGATCGCGCCACTCGCGTCCGCCGCGGATCTTGATCATGCCGGCGCCGAACTCGAGCCGGAATACGAGCCACCACACGGCGACGATGATCGTGAGTGGGGGCGGCACCTGCTCGGAGCCGAGGAACGCGACCGTGAAGAGCGCTTCGCAGAGCAGCATCTCCCAGCCGAAGCCGTAGAAGGTCTGGCCGACGTTCACGATCGAGAGGTAGCCGATCCAGAGCGCGAGGAAGACGAGCATCGGCAGCCACGGCGGCCCCAGCTGCGGCAGCCCGAGCACCACGGATGCCGCGAGCACGAGCCCGGTGACGGCGAGGCCGACGAGGCGCCGGTCGGAGTAGCCCCACCGGAAGAGGCTCGGGCCGCGCAGCCGCGGCGCGAGCCGGAGCAGCTCCGGCACGGGCAGCAGGCCGTGCTCGCCGAGCAGCGGGCGGAACTGGTTCAGCGTCGAGAGGAACGCGACGACCGCGAGCGCCCCGACTCCGCGCTGCAGGACTTGCCGCGCGATCTCGTAGTCGCGCGCATCGAACCACTCGAGCCAGCCGAACGGATCCACGTGCTCACCGTAGCGACGGCCGCGGGGCCCGTGAAGCGGGTTGCGTGCTCAGAAGCGCTGCAGGTACCTCCACGGGAGGCGGTCCATGACGAGACGATGGCGCCTCGCGGTGACGTCGCCGTGGCCGGCCGCGTCCGGGCCGACGGCCGGGTCGATCGTGGGCGCCTCGGCGTCGTACTCGTCGTCCTCCTGCCAGAGCACCATCGAGCCGTCCTGCAGGCGGCGTGCGACGTACGGGCGTACTTCGCCGCGACGCAACTCGTCGAGGGCTTCGTCGACGGATGCCGCGCGCGCGAGGCCGTGCAGCGTCACCCAGGTCGGCGGCCACAGGGTCATCGCTCCGGCGGCGTGGCGCTCGAGGGCGTCGGAGGGTCGCAGCCAGGCGACGGCCATGACCTCGTCGGGCGCCGGACGGATCTCGCCGTCGGGCACGCGTGCGGCGAAGAAGGTCGTGCGCAGCTGCTTCGGCGCGCCCTTCGGCGGCGTCCACTGCGAGAAGGGCACGAGCTCGCCGGGGTCGACCGCGAGCCCGATCTCCTCACGCGTCTCGCGCACGGCGGCGTTGCGGGCGGCGCCGAGGGCGTCATCGCGAGTGCCGACGGCGTCCTCGGCGTCGACCGCACCACCGGGGAACACCCATGCCCCCGCGTACGAGCCGCGATCGCGCGGACGCTCGGCGAGCAGCACTTCGACGCCGAGCTCGCCGTCGCGCAGCAGCACGACGGTCGCCGCGGCCCCGGGAATCGTCTCGTCGGTGAGGGATTCGAGCTCGCTCTCCATCCCCTCACCCTACGGCGGCGGGCGGCCCGCGCCATAGGACCGCCGCCGCTACACTTCCGGGCATGGACGCGCCCACGACATCACCGTTCGCGACCCTGGTGCGGGCGCCGAACCCGGGGCCGATGACGCTCGACGGCACGAACTCGTACGTGCTGCGGGCGCCGGGGTCGCGCGGTGTCGTCGTCGTCGACCCCGGCCCCGCCGATGCGGCGCACCTCGCGCGGCTCGCGGCGTCCGGCCCGGTCGAGCTCGTGCTCGTGACGCATCACCATCGCGACCACAGCGAGTCGCTCGCCGAGTTCGCGCGCATGACCGCTGCACCGGTGCGCGCGATCGATCCGGCGCTCTGCATCGGAGCCGACGCCCTCGCCGACGGCGAGCGCATCGCTGCCGGGGGCCTCGAGCTCGAGGTCGTCGCGACACCGGGCCACACGGCCGACTCGGTCTGCTTCGTGCTGCCGGCGCCGCGTGCGGTGCTCACGGGCGACACGATCCTCGGGCGCGGCACGACGATCATCGCCGACCCCGACGGGGCCCTCGGCCCGTATCTCGAGTCGCTCGACCGCTTGCGGGGACTCGGCACGCCCGGCCCCGTGGCGGTGCTGCCGGGCCATGGGCCGGCGCTGCCCGATCTCGCGGCGATCTGCGACGCGTATCTCGCGCATCGGGCCGAGCGGCTCGACCAGATCCGGACGGCGCTCGCACAGCTCGGATCGGATGCGTCGGTCGACGCGGTCACCGATCTCGTCTACGCCGACACGGATGCCGCGGTGCGGCCCGCCGCCGAGGCGTCCGTGCGAGCGCAGCTCGTCTATCTGCGTGGAAGCTCCTGACCCGAGTGGCAGCGCGAGGCCGCGGCGGAACGTTCCGCGCTCCAGGGAGCGATACGAACGGGGTGCCCGGCTCTACCGGACACCCCGTGGCGCGATTCGTCAGGCCGCGACGGCGAAGCCGGCGTTCCAGCCGACCTTCTCTCCGACGGCGAGCGTGAGCTGCAGGAAGCCGAGCGCCTCGAGCTCACGGGCACGAGAGAGCAGGCCGGCGTCGATCGCGCGCAGGCCGCCCGCCTGCACGACGTCGATGAGCGCCCGCTTCGCGAGCTCGTCGTCACCGGCGACGAGCACCGTCGTCGGCACGTCGCCGACGGTCTTGGCCGAGAGCGTCGCGGCGAAGTTCGTGTTGAACGCCTTGAGCACGCGCGACTGCGGCAGCCGGGCGGCGAGCTCGGCGGCGCTCGAGCTGTCGGCGGGAACGACGAGGCCGTCGAAGGTCGCGAAGTCGAGCGGGTTGGTGATGTCGACGACGATCCTGCCGGCGAGCTCCGCGCCGCGTTCGGCCACGATCGCGGCGATCGAGGGGTAGGGCACGGCGAGCACGACGATGTCGCCCGTGATGGGCTGCGTGGTGTCGCGCCCGACGAACTCGACGGTGTTGCCGCCTGCGGCGACGATGCTGCCGATCGCGCTGCCCATGTTGCCGGTTCCGATGATGCTGACGGTCGTCATGTGATCCTCCCCGCGTCGGTTACGACGCGATTACTTGTTGAGACAACTAATACGATAGCTCTTTTCAGTTGTCGCGTCAACCATTGCGGTAGAATGACGTCATGAGCACCGACACCCGCTGGCTGAGCACCGAGGAATCGGCCGCCTGGGTGCGGCTCATCGCCATCGCCGAACTCCTGCCGGGCGCGCTCGACGCGCAACTCCTCCGAGACGCCGGCCTCACGCACTTCGAGTACGTGGCGCTCATGTCCCTCGCCGACGCTCCGTCCCGGACGATGCGCATGACCGAGCTGGCCTCCCGCACGAATGCGACGCTCCCGCGCCTCTCGCACGTCGCCCGCCGGCTCGAGGAGCGCGGGCTCATCCGCCGCTTCCCCTGCCCCGAAGACCGTCGCGCCACCAATGCCACGATCACCGAGGCCGGCCTCGACCTCATCTCCGAGGCCGCGCCCGGCCACGTCGAGACGGTGAGGGCGAGCGTGCTCGACGCACTCACGCCGACCCAGCTCGAGCAGCTCTACGAGATCGCCGGCGCGGTGCTCGCTCGCCTCGATCCCGACGAGCGCCTCACCGCCACGTCGTGCCAGTTCAGCGAGGGCCCGGCCGCCGCGCGCGCCGGCTGACCGACCGCGCGCTGCGCTGATCCGCATGCTGCTCATGGCAGCACTGCCGTGAGCGGCATCCGACCCGCTCGCGCGACGACGCGCGCAGGCTGGGAGCATGACCGATCACGAAGCCCCGCCACTCCAGCCCATCGACGCCGAGCTGACCCGCCGGCTCCACCACGAGCGCATCATCGTGCTCGGCGACGAGCTCGACCAGGCGGGCGGCAACCGCCTCATCGCGCAGCTCGTCACCCTCGCCGCCGACGACCCGCGCCGCGACATCCGCTTCTGGATCAACTCCCCCGGCGGCTCGGTACCGGCCATGCTCGCGATCATGGACACGATGCGCGCGATCCCGAACGATGTCGCGACCATCGCGATCGGCATGGCGGCGAGCGCCGGGCAGTTCCTGCTCACCGCCGGGACGCCGGGCAAGCGGTTCGCGCTGCCGCACGCGCGCATCCTCATGCACCAGGGCTCTGCCGGCATCGGCGGCACCGCCGTCGACATCGAGCTCCAGGCCGACGACCTCCGGCACACCCGCGACACCGTGCTCGGCATCACCGCCGAGCTCACGGGCCAGCCGCTCGAGCGCATCACCGAGGACTCGCTCCGCGACCGCTGGTACACCGCCCAGCAGGCCGTCGACTACGGCTTCATCGATCACATCGCGACCGGAGCCGACGAACTCCTCCCGGGCGCCGTGCGCCCGCAGACCGGATTGCGGGTGCCGGCATGACGAGCTACACGATCCCCTACGTCGTCGAGAAGCGCGGCAACACCGAACGCTCGCTCGACGTGTACAGCCGCCTGCTCTCGGAGCGCATCGTCTACCTCGGCACCGAGATCGACGACGGCGTCGCGAACGTGCTCATCGCGCAGTTCCTCCACCTCGCTTCGGAGTCGAGCGAGACGCCGATCAGCCTCTACATCAACTCCCCCGGCGGATCGCCGGGCGCGGCGCTCGCGGTGTACGACACCATGCAGCACATCCGGCCGGATGTCGCGACGACGTGCGTCGGCCAGGCCACCGGGCCGGCCGCGGTCCTCCTCGCCGGCGGCACCAAGGGGCAACGGGCGATCCTGCCGCACGGCAAGGTCACGCTGCACCAGCCCTCGTCGCAGGGACGCGGCACGGTGCCCGACCTCATCCTGCACGCCGACGAGGTCATCCGGGTGCGCGCCGACCTCGAGGCGGCCCTCGC
>JAPSJT010000296.1 GCA_031178045.1 Agromyces sp. | reverse complement strand
AAGATCACCCCGGTGGTGCGGCCGCGCTCGCGCTGCACGCGAGCCTCGACCCGACCGCTCGGCACGTCGATCGTGACGACGGCCACCCCGTCGTCGGGCGCGGCGACGCGACCGGTGCGGACGGCCCAGGCGCCGAGCGCCATCGTGCCGTGTCCGCAGGCGGTGGAGAATCCGTCCTTGTGCCAGAAGAGCACGCCGAAGTCGGCGCCGTCGTCGTCGGGTGGCGTGATGAATCCGCCGTACATGTCATCGTGTCCCCGCGGCTCGAGGCAGAGGAATCGGCGAACCGCGTCGGGCTCGCCGGTCGCGGCGTGCACCCGCCGTGCGGCGACGGTGTCTCCGTCGGTCGCGACGCCTTCCACGATGCGGAACGGCTCGCCCGCCGTGTGCCAGTCGTCCGTCGTCCAGTGCATCAGGCGACCGCCAATCGAGCGACGGCGAGATCCTGCCATCCCATGCCGCAGGTCTTCAGCACCCGCGGCCGGTCCGTTGCGACGGGCACGCTGCCCGTCACGATCGACGCCATGGGAACGAGCGCATCCGGGTCCAGCCACCCCTCGGCGATCGCCATGACCACGTCACCCGCCTCGGTGCGTGCGACGCGTTCCGTCTCGACGACGAGCTGCGAGCGCCCGAGCAGTTCGCCCGAGAGCTCGCGTCGGTCGGGCTCGTGCGAGCCGAGCGCGACGACCGCGGCATGGTCGGCGACGAGCTCATGCGGGAAGAGCGGTCGCTGAGCGGTCGTGGCGCAGACGATGATGTCGGCGTCGGCGACGTCGTCGACGGTGCCGGCAGCGACATCGAGGCCGGCGGCGGCGGTCGCCTGCACGGCGAGCCGGGTGCGTGCGCCGTCGCGGCCGACGAATCGAACCCGCTCGATCGGCCTGATCGCGCGCATCGCCGCGACGTGCCGGATGCCCTGCGGGCCTGTGCCGAAGACGACGAGGGAGGTCGCATCGGCAGTGGCGGTGACGTCGAGCACGGCGGCTGAGACGGCCGGGGTGCGGATGCTCGTGAGCTCGGTACCGTCCAACAGTGCGAGGGGAGTGAGTGTGACGGCATCGAGCACGAGGTAGATCGCCTGGATGCGCTCGAGCCCGCGGGCGGGATTCTCCGGGGCGACCGTGGCGAGCTTGTGCCCCGCGTACGCTCCGAGGTCGGCGGGCATGAGCAGCAGTTGACCGTGACGCAGTTCGACGATGGACCTGGCGGGGTCGTCATCGGGGTCGAAGCCCTCACGCAGCGCCGACTGGATCGCCCGGATGGCGGCGTCGACGCCGACACGATCGGCCAGTTCGTCGCGGTCGACCAAGCGAAGACCATCGAGAATGCCCGGCATGGTAATACGTTACACGGTACTCTCACGACCCCTATGAGAGACCCGGTCGCGCCTTCGGAAGCCCCGTGCCGGTGCGATCACTCACTCAGCGCGGCCCGACGAGGGTGCGCCGGCGCGCGCGGCGCGTGCGAGCGCGTCGCGGCACGCCGTGACCGCTGGCCGGGCCGACGCCGCGTGCCGGGTCGAGGTGAAGACCTCGCGCTCGGGGTGCCCCGGCAGGTCGACGAGCGTCACGCTCGGCGCCTCGCCGGCCCACACGAGATCGGGCAGCAGCCCGACGGCGTTGCCCGAGCGGATGAGTCGGATGTGCGCCATGAGGTCGGCCGTCTCGAAGCGCACGTCGGGTTCGAAGCCGGCGTCGCGGCACAGCTGCTCGGCCCACTCGCGCGACGCCGTGCCCTCGGGCTCGAGCACCCAGGGCATGGCGGATGCCGCGGCGAGCCCGGCTTCGCCACCCTGCGCGTCGCCGTCGGAAGGCGCGGTCGCGGGCGGGAGCGCGAGCCGGATCACGTCGGCCGCGAGGTGCACGCGGTCGAGGTCGTCGCGGTGGGCGCGAGTGTGACCCGGGTACTGCTCGGCGACGACGAGGTCGAAGTCGCGCGCCGCGACGTCGAAGAGGGCGAGCTCGGGCTCGCGCTCGGTCACCTCGACGCGCAGCGCCGGGTGCTCGGCGCGCAGCAGGCTCAGCGCCTGCGGCACCACCGCGTGCGCCGCCGACTGGAACACCGCGATCCGCACCGTGCCGCC
>JAPSJT010000103.1 GCA_031178045.1 Agromyces sp. | reverse complement strand
CCGTGCCCGGCCCGGCGACGGTCGAGTGGAGGCGACCGCCGTCTCGCGTCCTCGGCGAGGGAGCGGCGGGCATCGCGGCATCCGGTGCATGATGCGAACGATCCACACGGATGAGCCGGTGCAGCCCCGCTGGACTGGGATCATGGCTTGGGTGGCACTCGCACGGGCGGCGCCGCCGGGGGAGGCAGCAGATGGCAGTGAGCGTGCGCGATGTCGCGGCCGCGGCATCCGTGTCGGTCGGCACGGTCTCGAACGTGCTCAATCGGCCCGACAAGGTCGCGCCTGACACCGTTGCCCGCGTCATGGCCGCGATCGAGCAGCTCGGATTCGTGCGCAACGACGCGGCGCGGCAGTTGCGGGCCGGGCGGAGCCGGAGCATCGGGCTCGTCGTGCTCGACGTGCGCAATCCGTTCTTCACGGATGTCGCCCGCGGTGCCGAGGATCGGGCTGCGGAGGACGGAATGACCATCCTGCTCGGCAACAGTGACGAGAACGCCGAGCGCGAGCGCGCCTACCTCGACCTCTTCGAGGAGCAGCGCGTGCACGGCGTGCTCATCTCGCCGCTCGGCGACGACGAGACCCGGTTGCAGCGGTTGCGGGGGCGCGACACTCCCGTCGTGCTGGTCGACCGCGTCTCGGAGGACCGCCGACTCTCGTCGGTATCGGTCGACGACGTCGTCGGCGGCGAGCTCGCGGTGCGTCACCTCATCGACACCGGACGACGGCGTATCGCATTCGTCGGCGGCCCGACGAGCATCCGCCAGGTGGCCGACCGGCTCGCGGGAGCACGCCGCGCGGTCGACTCCGAGCCCGGCGCGACCCTCGAGATCGTCGCGACGGAGTCGCTCACGGTGCTCGACGGCCGCGCCGCCGGAGAGGCGATCCGCGAGCGACCGAGCGGCGATCGCCCCGATGCCGTGTTCGCCGCGAACGACCTGCTCGCGATGGGCGTGCTGCAGGCGTTCAACATGCTCGGCTCCGTGCGCGTGCCCGAGGACATCGCCCTCATCGGCTACGACGACATCGACTTCGCGGCGGCGGCCGTCGTGCCGCTCTCCTCGATCCGGCAGCCGGCGTCGCTCATCGGCTACACCGCCGTCGACCTCCTGTTGAAGGAGGCGGCGTCGAACGGCGAGTTCTCACCCGAGCAGGTCGTGTTCCAGCCCGAGCTCGTGGTGCGCGACTCGACGCGGCCGTCGGCCGGTTGACCCTGCCGATCCGGCTGCGACATCCGCTCGCGGCGACCGCAGTCACGAGCGGGCGAGAATCCCTTTGACGAGCGCCGCATGTGGTGGAACCATCGGGAGCCTGATGACCGTCTCGAATCCGGGCGACGCCGCCCCACCAGTCGACCTCCGTCCGCTCGGCCGCACCGGCATCCTCGCGAGCCCCGTCACCCTCGGAACGTCGAGCCTCGGCGCCGGCACCGTTCCCGGCGATGCCGGCGAGGCCGAAGCGATCGATCTCGCCTCCGCGATGCTGCACGGGCCGTATGCGCTCATCGACACCTCGAACGAATACGCCGGGGGCAGGAGCGAAACGGTGCTCGGCGAAGCACTCGCACGAGACGGCATCGCGCCGGGTCGTGCGATCGTCACGAAGGTCGATCGAGATCCGGTCACCGGTGTCTTCGACCGCGACCGCGTGCGTCGCTCCTTCGAGGAGAGCTGCGAGCGCCTCGGCGTCGACCGGCTCGGCATCCTGCACCTGCACGACCCGTACTCGGTGTCCTTCGAAGCGGCCATGGGGCCGGGCGGTGCGGTCGCCGGGCTCCTCGAGTTGCGGGACGAGGGGCTCGTCGACGCGATCGGCGTGGCGGCCGGACGGATGAGCCTCATGCGACGCTACGTCGGCACCGGGGTGTTCGACCTCGTGCTCTCGCACAATCGATTCACGCTCGTCGACCGCAGCGCGGTGCCGCTGTTCGAGGAGGCCGGTGAACGGGGCATGGGCGTCTTCAACGCGGCGCCGTTCGGCGGCGGGCTGCTCGCGCGCGGTTCGGCGAGCGGGGCGACGTACGCCTACGGCGAGACGACGCCCGAGCTTCGCGCGTGGGTCGAGCGGGTCGAGGCGGTGTGCGTCCGTCACGGTGTCGACCTGCCCACCGTCGCCCTGAGGTTCTCGCTGCGCTCGCCGCTCGTGCACTCGACCGTCGTCGGCGTCTCGTCGACGGCGCGCATCGACGAGCTCGAGCGAGCGCGCGCGGCCGACGTCCCCGAGGAACTGTGGGTCGAGCTCGACGCCCTCGGCCCGGCACCGTCGACGATCGTGGACTGAGCCGCTCCACAGCGATCGGCCCCCGCGCGGTGGCGCGCGGGGGCCGATCGGTGCTGGGGAGCACTCAGCGCATGAAGTGCGCGCCGAGTCGATCTCCGACCTTCTCCATGGCGACCGGCGAGGCCTTCGCCGTGCCGCTCACCGAGCTCGTCGACATCGCGAACGTGAGGATCGCGTGCGCGGCGGCATCCGCCATCTCCTCGAGCGCCAGCGTGTTGATGTTGGTGATCACACCCTCCCACTCGAGCGCGCCACCGTACGCCTCGTTGAGCGCGACGTACAGGTCGGCATCGGCGCCGTCGGCGATCGGATCCATGCTGTCGCAGGCCTGGTGGTAGCACGGGTCGTACGACACCGGCTCGCCCTCGAACGTCGCGAGTCCGCCGTACAGCGCCACCTGCTCCTCCGTCTTGGCGTCCTCCGCCCCGGTGAACAGGCCACCGGCCGGGATGCCAGCCGAGATGAAGGCGTCGTAGTCCGAGCGTCCGTCGAACGCCGTGGGCTCCGAAGCGAGTCCCTGCGAGGCGAAGTACTCCTCGAAGGTGCCCTCGATGTTGCCGCTGCCCGTCGGGCCCTTGATGCCGAACGCGTCGCCGCTGCCGTCGTAGACGAACCGGGCGTAGTTCGGCGAGCCGATCATGTCGAAGTTGAGGTAGAGCTCGATGTTCTTGAGCTCCCGCTTCGACAGCGAGTCGACGTAGTACTGCGAGCCGACGAGGCCGGCCTCCTCGGCGCCCCACCACGCGAAGCGGATCGTGTTGCGCGGCTCGATGCCGAGCTCAGCGATCTGCAGCGCCGTCTCGAGGAGCGCCGCCGAACCGGTGCCGTTGTCCTCGATGCCGGGGCCGTCGGGCACCGAGTCGAGGTGCGCTCCGGCCATGACGACGCGGTCGTCCCGTCCGGTCGGCGTCTCGGCGATGAGGTTCGTCGTCGGCACATCGAGCTCGATGAGGGTGTCGGTCATGAGGTGGATCGTCACCGTGCCCTGCTCGAGCAGTGCCGCGAGCTCATCACCGATCGCGAACGAGGTGCCGACCACGGGGATCGGGTCGCTGAACTGGTCGCCGAGCGTCGGGTTGAGCGTCTCGGTGCGGCCCTCCTGGCCCTCGTTGAAGATGATCACGCCCACGGCGCCGGCATCGAAGGCGTTCTCGGCCTTGACCGAGAAGTCGCACGTGCCGCGCTGGACGAGGGCGATGTTCCCGGCCACGAAGTCGACGAAGTCCTCGGGCTCGCAGCCGCTCGTCGAGGTGCTCGCCTCGGGGCCGGGCGGGAGCACGAGATCGACGGCCTGGAGTGGCGCCGTCACGTCACCGCTGCCCGAGTACTCGGCGGTGAAGAAATCCTCGCCGGGCACGTAGACGAGCGGATCGGGTGAGACGCGCTCGAAGACTGGGTCGGTCAGCTCTCGGAACGAGTTGAACAGGAAGTCCTGCCGGGTCACCTCGTAGCCGGCGGCCACGAGGAGCTCCTCGAGATAGTCGACCGACAGGTCGTAGCCGGGCGTTCCGCTGGCTCGCGTGTCGTTGTTCGCGTCGGCGATCGCCTGGAGCTCCTCGAGGTGCTCCATGATCGCGCCGGCGGTGACCGCCTCGCGCAGCTCGCTCGTGTCGGTGGGCACGGCGGCGTTGGCGGCGGTGGCGGCCAAGGCGACGACGGCGGTCGCCGTCACCACACCGAGGGTCGCTCGGTATCTGGTCTTCACAATTCGGTCCCTTCTGCGACGCTGCAGACCGGGGGCGTTGTGCCGTCCGGGTCATCCGGGCGGGTACCGGGGTGGCACCGCCGGACCCGTCCACTCTGCTCCCGCCATCGGGAGAGGTCAAGGGGGTCGGGCGCCCCTTCCGGGTGTCGCGCTCGCTCAGTCCGTGGCGGGGGTGCAGCTCGTGCGCGGCAACGGCCGACGATCGGGACGGGTGCCGCCGGTGTCGCGGGCCTCGGCGTGCGAGCCGCGCGGCAGCGGAATGGGTGAGGTGAGGGCGACCTCTTCGGAGAAGTCAGCGGGCACGAGCCGCTCGTTCGGCACCGACGGGACGAGTTCGTCGCGGGACTCCCGCCGCTCGGCCGGAGCGGGGGCACCGACAGCGCCGGCGGCGAAGCCCTTCTCGCGAACGATGCGCACGGGCCGGGTCGGGACGACCGCGATGGCCGCCGTGGGGGCATCCGCGAATCGCACCGTCGGTCGCCAGCGGGCCTGCGGATGCCGGGCGAGGCGCATACCGCGCGCGACGACGAGCCAGCCGAGGCCGATGAGCGCGGCGACCCCGGCGGCGACGGCGGCCACGCCGAGCCCCCAGCGCGGGCCCCAGTTGTCGGCGACGGCGCCGACGACGGGTGCGCCGATCGGCGTGCCGCCCGAGAGGATCGCCATGTACAGCGCCATCACCCGGCCGCGCAGTTCGGGCTCGGTCGTCGTCTGCACGTAGCCGTTCGCCGTCGTGAGGATCGTGACGGCGCCGAAGCCGATGAGGATCGTCGAGGCGGCGAATGTCCAGTAGGTCGGCATCACCGCGGCCACGAGGACGGCGCCGCCGAAGAACGCCGAGGCGAGGATGATGATGCGCATGCGCGCGCGGTCGCGTCGGGCGGCGAGGAGGGCACCCGTGAGCGAGCCGATCGCGAGGATCGAGGAGAGCAGGCCGTACTCGCCGGCGCCGCGCCCGAACTCCACCGCCATCGTCGACGAGAAGATCGGGAAGTTCATGCCGAACGCGCCGATGAGGAACACGATGACGAAGACGATCACGAGGTCGGGCCGGCCCGCAACGTAGCGGAAGCCCGCGACGAACTGTCCGCGGGAGCGCGGCGCCCGGGGCATCCGCCGCAGTGAGCTGCTGCGCAGCATCACGAGCGCGCCGAGCACTCCGATGAACGTCGCCGCGTTGATGATGAACACCCAGCCCGAGCCGACGAGCACGATGAGGAAGCCCGCGACCGCCGGCCCGATCATACGTGCGGCGTTGAACGACGCGGAGTTGAGCGCGACCGCGTTCGACATGTTGGAGCTCGACACGAGGTCGGCGACGAAGGTCTGGCGGGCGGGCATGTCGACCGCGTTCACGAGACCCAGGAGCAGCGCGAAGCCGTAGAGGTGCCAGAGCTCGGCGTGGCCGAAGACGAGCAGCAGACCGAGGGCGAGGCCGAGGACCATGAGTGCCGACTGCGTCACCATGAGGATCTTGCGGCGATCGAAGCGATCGGCGATGAGGCCCGTGATGGGCACGAGCACGAGTTGCGGGGCGAACTGCAGGGCCATGGTGATGCCGACGGCGAGGGCGTCGGTGTCGGTGAGCTCGGTCAGCACCACCCAGTTCTGGGCGGTGGCCTGCATCCACGCGCCGATGTTCGAGACGAGGGCGCCGATGAACCAGACGCGGTAGTCGCGGCTGGCGAGGGAACGGAACATGGCACTCACTGGGTGATGATTCCTCCCATCAGTTCTGCGGCTCGGGCAAGGGTGGCGCGATCCTCCTTCGACAACTCCCGGAGGCGCGTGGTGAGCCACGCGTCGCGCTTGGTGATCGTGGCCTTCACGACGTCGCGGCCGGCGTCGGTCAGGCTGATGTTCGATTTGCGGCGGTCGACCTCGTCGGCGGTGCGCACGAGGTACCCCGATTCCTCGAGGCAGTTCACCGTGCGATTCATCGACGGCGCCGACACCTGCTCCTGCTCGGCGAGCTCGGTCAGGGTGCGTGTGCCGCCGTGGCGGTAGAGCACCCCGAGCACGGCGAACTGTGCGTCGGAGAGGGCCTGGTCGGCCTTCTGCGCACGAAGGCGTCGCGCCAGCCGGAAGGTCGCCATGCGGAGCTCTGCGCTCTGCTCTGCGATCGTGGCCATGGAATGATTAGTCTACCTCATTAGCCTTGCTAAGTAAAACGGATGCGGGCCGTCGAACGACGGAGCGGATGCCGCGGCTGCCACAATGGCCGCATGCCCACGTTCACCGACGCACACGGGGTCCGCATCCACTACGAGGCGTGGCGGGTGCCCGACGCGACCGCCGTCGTGCAACTCGTGCACGGCGTCGGCGAGCACATCGGTCGCTATCGCGAGCTGATCGAGGCGCTGAACGCCGCGGGCTACTCGGTGTGGGCCGACGACCACCGCGGGCACGGGCGTACGGGCTTCGAGCAGCACGGCGGCGACCGCGCGAGCCTCGGACGTCCGGGGCCGGGCGGCATGCGCGCCGCGATCGACGCCGTGCACCGATTCACGAGCGTCATCCGTGAGACCGAGGGCGACGAGGCGCCGCTCGTGCTCCTCGCGCATTCGTGGGGCTCGCTCATGGCGCAGATCATCCTGAATCGGCATCCGAACGACTACGACGGCGTCGTGCTGACCGGCACCGCCTACCGCACGCTCCTCGGCATGAACGCCGGCGACCTCAACCGTCGCCATCGCCGTCTCGGCTCGACGCCGGTCGAGTGGCTGAGCCGCGATCCCGAGGTCGCCGCCGCGTTCATGGCCGACCCGTACACGACCGAGGTCCCGTTGCGGAAGCTCTTCGGGCTCATCGACTCCGCCAGGCTGCTCGGTCGGCCGGGGCGCAGGCTGCCGCCGGAGCTCCCGCTGCTCATCATGGTCGGATCCGACGACTCGCTCGGCGGCGAGCGCAGCGCCCTCATGCTCGCGAACGCCTACGCGAAGCGCTCGGGTCTCGTCGACGTGCAGCTCATCATCTACGAGGGTGCCCGCCACGAGATCTTCAACGAGACGAACCGGGCCGACGTGCGTGCCGACCTCATCCGCTGGCTCGACGAGCGCTTCGCCACCGACTGAGCAGCGTTCGCGACCGGGCGGCTACAACTGGCGCCGGAGGGCCCGAACGGGCGGCACGTTCACGCCGAGGAGCCGCGCTCGACCGGGCCAGGCGGACTCCCCCTTCCACGGCACCTCGATCGGCATGAGCGTGCAGCCCTCGATGACGGGGAAGATGTCGCGGTACCAGTCGGGGTCGAGCCCGATGAGTTCGCAGAGCTGCAGCCGCATGAGGGTCGCATGTCCCACGACGAGCACGCGACCGTCGGGGAACTCTCCGGCGAGCTCGTCGAGCACCGGCAGCGATCGCGCGAGGCCGTCGATCCCTGCCTCGCCGTCGGGAAGCGGGCTTCGGGCCGGCCGGCGCTCGAAGTCCGCCCACTCCTCGGGATAGGTCGCGGCGAGCTCGCCGGGCGACATGCCCTCGGCGGCCCCGAAGTCGATCTCGACGAGTCGCGGTTCGATCCGCAGCGGGAGCCCCGAGGCGCGCGCCGACGGCTCGGCGCTGAGTCGCGACCTGCTGAGGGGTGACGCCACGATCGCCGAAAGCCCTGCCGTCGCCGCCCACTCGGCGAGCGCCGCTGCCTGTCGACGGCCATGGGAGGTGAGCACGACGTCGGACGACCCCGCGTAGCGATGCTCGGCGTGCCACTCGGTCTCGCCGTGGCGGGCGAGGTACAGCGTCGTCATTGGGTCCCGCCCCTCGATCGTCCTGGTAGAGATCGTAGGCGCTGGCGACGCGACAGGCGCCGCGGCATCCGGCGACCATAGGCTGTTCCCCATGCACGGTGAGTACAAGGTTCCCGGCGGCAAGCTCGTCGTGGTCGACTTCGACGTCGTCGACGGCGTCATCCGTTCGCCCCGAGTGGCGGGCGATTTCTTCCTCGAGCCCGACGAAGCGCTCGGCGACATCGACGCCGCGCTCGACGGCCTTCCGGCGGCATCCGATGCCAAGCAGATCGCGGCGGCGATCACGAAGGGGCTTCGACCCGACGCCGTCATGCTCGGCTTCTCGGCTGAGGCGGTCGCGGTCGCGGTGCGCCGGGCGATGACGGATGCCACGAGCTGGTCGAACTACGAATGGGAGGTCGTGCACGACCCGGCCGTGCCGCCGCGCCTGCACCTCGCGCTCGACGAGGTGCTCGCCACTCGCGTCGGCGAGGGGCGCCGCAAGCCGACCCTGCGCTTCTGGGAGTGGGACGAGTCGGCCGTCGTCATCGGCAGCTTCCAGTCGGTGAAGAACGAGGTCGACCCCGACGGCGCCGAGAAGTACGGCTTCGAGGTCGTGCGCCGCATCTCCGGCGGCGGCGCCATGATGATGGAGCGCGGCAACGTCGTCACGTATTCGCTCTATGTGCCGGCCGAGCTCGTGCAGGGCATGAGCTTCGCCGACTCGTACGCGTACCTCGACGACTGGGTGCTGCAGGGGCTGCGCGCGATCGGCATCGAGGCGACGTACCAGCCGCTCAACGACATCGCGAGCCCGCTCGGCAAGATCGGCGGTGCGGCGCAGAAGCGGCTCGGCTCGGGCGGCGTGCTGCATCACGTGACGATGGCGTACGACCTCGACAACGAGAAGATGCTCGAGGTGCTGCGCATCGGCCGCGAGAAGATCAGCGACAAGGGCATCGCGTCGGCGGCCAAACGGGTCGACCCGCTTCGCTCGCAGACCGGCCTCAGCCGCGCCGACATCATCGACCGTCTCAAGCAGACCTTCACCGGACTCTATGGCGCGACGCCCGGGTCCGTGAGCGACGATGAGCTCGCCGAGGCCGAGGCGCTCGTCGAGTCGAAGTTCGCGACGCAGGAGTGGCTCTACCGGGTGCCCTGAGCATCTGAGCCCCGGCTCAGGCTCCATCTGTAGAATCGCCGGGTGGAATGGTGGATGTGGGCCGGTCTCGGCGTGCTCGTCGTGGCCCTCGTGTGGCTCGCGGTGGCGCGCGGCTGGATCGACCTCTCCGACAAGACCCGCCGCGGCGGCACCGGCGGCGGCGTCCTGATGATCGGTGACGAGGTCTTCGCGCCGCGCAAGCACGAGGCGCAGGTCGAGCTCGACCGGCAGAGCCGGCTCCCCGCTCCCGCGCCGTCTCCCGGTGACGGAGACAAGGGCATCGCGTTCGC
>JAPSJT010000102.1 GCA_031178045.1 Agromyces sp. | reverse complement strand
GGATGTCGCCTCCGCATCACTGCGATCAGGCAACCACGTAACTCTAACCTACGCGCTCGGATCTCGCCAATCGAGCCGGCGACGAACCGCAGCATCCGAGCTCGCGCGAATACGCCGTTCATGAGGGATCGTCAAGGCCTCGCGGCGACGGCCGGAGGCTTCTAACGTCCGAGACGCGGACACCCCTGATCCCGCATGCCCGACGATCATGGAAGGAGCCCATCATGGACGAGTCGTTCGGCCGGACCGCCGGACCGACGACCGAGGCCGGAGCACCCGACGAACCGGGCGCCCACGAGTCGAGACGCGCCCTGCGCGACCGCGCGCGAGACGTGCCACCTGCCTCGCCCGGCTACCCCGACACCTCGCTCAGCGACCCCGAGGCGCGTCCGCGCAGCGTCGACCCACTCGATCCGCGTCGCCCCGGCCGCCCCAACGGCGACCCGCTCGACCCCGACGGCCACCTGGTCTAGCGGCGCTGCGGCATCCGCTTCAGCCCTTGATGCCCGTCGAGGCGACGCCGTCGATGATCTGACGCTGGGCGAGGAAGAACACGATGATCATCGGGACCGTCGTGATCACGCTCGCCGTGACGATGATCTCCCAGTGCCACTCGCCGCCGAAGCCGAAGGCGTCGACGAGCGACTTGAGGCCCCGGGGAACCGTGAACGTGTCGGAGTCGCGCAGGTAGATGAGGGCGCGCATGAGGTCCGTCCACACCGCCTGCACCTCGAAGACCAGCGTCACCGCGAGCGCGGGCTTGCAGAGCGGCAGGGCGATGCGCCAGAACACGCCCCACTGGCTCGCACCGTCGACGCGGGCGGCTTCGAACAGGTCGCGCGGGAGGCCGAGGAAGAACTGGCGCAGCAGGAAGATGTAGAACGCGCTGCCGAAGAGGTTGCCCGCCCACAGCGGCGTGAGCGTGCCCACTTGGCCGAGCGAGTTCCAGATGAGGAACACCGGGATCATCGTCACGGCGCCCGGCAGCATCATCGTCGCGAGCACGAGGCCGAACAGCGCCCCGCGTCCGCGGAAGCGGAAGTATGCGAAACCCCACGCGACCATCGCGCTCGAGAGCGTGACCGTCACCGCGGCGAGCACCGTGACGATGACGGTGTTCACGAGCCACAGCGCGAGCGGCGCCTCCTGCCAGACCTGCACGTAGTTGTCGAGCGTGAAGGTCTCGGGAATCAGGCGATTGTCGAAGACCTCGCTCCTCGGCTTGAACGACGCGCTGACGAGCCACACGAACGGGTACACGAACACGACGCCGAGGAGGGTGAGCGCGATCCATGTGAGCACGCGACCCGGGCCGCCCTGCCGGCGCCGTCCGTTGCGGCGGAGCTGCTCCACCTCGGCCTGGGTCGATGCGGTGGCGAGGGGCGTGAGCAGCGGCTCGCGTCGCGGGGCCGGCGCGCCGAGACCGCCGGCGGGCGGAAGGTCGACGTCGATGCCGGTCATTTCTCCCCCTCGTAGTAGACGAGTCGCCGCGAGACGATGAGCTGAATGGCCGTGACGATCATGATGACGAGGAACAGCCCCCACGCCATCGCCGAGGCGTACCCCATGTGCAGGAACTCGAACGCCTGCTGGAACAGGTAGATGACGTAGAACAGCGCCGCATCGTTGCTGTAGGTCGTGTTCCCCGAGCCGAAGAACGCGGTGTACGCCTCGTCGAAGGTCTGCAGGCCGGCGATCGTGTTCACGATGATGATGAAGAAGAGTGCGGGGCTGATCATCGGAAGCGTGACGCTCGTCGACGTTCGCCAGAATCCGGCACCGTCGAGCTTCGCCGACTCGTAGAGCGTCTCGGGCACGTTGCGCAGCGCCGCGAGCAGGATGATGACGGATGACCCGACGGTCCACAGCGACATGAAGATGAGGCCCGGCTTCACCCATGCGGGGTCCGTGGTCCAGGCCGGCCCCGCGATGCCGAACCAGCCGAGCACCGTGTTCACGAGCCCGTTCTGCCCGTTGAAGAGCAGCAGGAACAGCACCCCGACCGCCACCGGCGGGGTCATCTTCGGCAGGAAGAACACCGTGCGGAAGAACCCCGCGGCCCGGCCGGCCCGATCGAGCAGCAGCGCGAGGGCGAGCGACACGATCACGTAGAGCGGGACCTGCACGAGCGTGAAGAACGCCGTGTTGCCGAGGGCGAGCAAAATCTTCGGATCCGACGCCATCTCGGCGTAGTTCTCGAGGCCGACGAACTCGGGGTCGTTGATGACGTCGTAGTCCGTCAGCGAGAGGTACGCGCTGTAGATCATCGGCCACGCCGTGAACACGACGAACCCGAGGAGCCACGGCGAGAGGAACAGCAGGGCGGAGCGCACGTTGCGCCGCCTCGCCTTCTGCTGACTCCGCCGGCGCTCCTCAGCCGGCGCGGAGCGGTGCGGCCCCGTGGGCTCGGGAGACCCGAGCCCCGGGGTGAGGGCCGTGGAGGTCATTCCCCATCACGTTCCTCGAGCTTGGCCCAACCCTCGTCGAGGGCGCTCTGCGCCGTCTCCTGCGCCTTCGCGAGCGCCTCTTCGGGGGTCGCCTCGCCATTCAGCACGCTGTTGACGGCGTCCTGCATCGCCTGCTCGAACTCCGCGTCGGCGGGGTTCGCGGGCATCGACACGGTGTTGTCGTTCGCCTCGTACATCGCCTCGATGCCCGAGTCCCACGGCTCGCCGCCCGACGTCACCATCCCGCGGATCTCGTCGTCGGCCACGGTGTTGCCGGTCAGGATGCCGGTGAACGGCTTGCCCTCCTCCTCGCGCACCGCGAGCCGGGCGTCGGCGGCGGCGCGCCACGCGTCGACCGAGGTCATCGCGCGCGCCCAGCGGCATGCCGCAGCGGCATTCTCGGTTCCCGAGGGGATCGCCCAGGCGGAGCCGCCGGCGAAGGCGATCGGTTCGCCTTCCGTCGTGCGCACCGTGTCGAACGCCATCGGGGCATCCGGAGACACCTCGTTCAGCACGTTGATGTACCACTGCTCCATCGGCATCGCACCGAGCGTGTTCGTCGCGAACTGGTTGCCCTCGCCGAAGAAGTCGGCTGAATCGCGGAACGCCTTCACGGCGCTGAATCCGCCCTGGTCCTCGTAGATGCCGACCGCCCAGGTGAGCGAGTCGATGGCTTCCTGCGAATCGAGCATCGCGGTGCGGCCGTCATCGGAGATGAGTGAACCGCCGGCGGCCGCGGTCCACAGCGGAAGGAACTCGGGGAGCTTCGAGTCGACGCCGATGACCGAGAGCGTGCCGCCGGCCGACTTCATGAGGGCTCGGTTCGCCGCGGTCATCGCCTCGCGGTCGGAGCCGTTGACGGCTTCGATCGTCACTCCGGCGGCCGCGAGCAGATCGGCGTTCGCCATCGTGACCTGCACCTGGTTGAACTCGGGGATCCCGTAGACCTCGCCGTCGAGCGTGACCTGCCCGACCGCCGACTCGCGGAACTGGTCCATGTCGATGCCCTCGCCGTCGATGCAGCGCTCGAGCGGGATGATCGCGCCGCGGGCGGCGAGCGAGCCGATCTGGTCGCGATCGGCGTAGAGCAGCTCCGGCGGCTGTCCGGATGCCACCGCGGAGAGGAACTGCTGGATGTCGAGGTCGCCCTCGATGAGCTCGACCTCGACGTCGCCGAGCTCGGACTCGGCGTATTCGATTCGGGAGGTGGCCACCTCGTCGACGCCCGAGAAGCCCATGACTGAGAGCTCGCCGCTGAGCTCGGCGTCCGAGTCGTAGTCGGCGTCGTCGCCGCCACCGCCGCCGCCACCGGTTCCCACTGCGCAGCCGGTCAGCATCAGGGCGATGGCGGCAGCGCCTGCCACTGCAGCGCGCGCGCCCGTTCTGGTTCGAGTCATGTCGGTGCCTCCGTCTCGGGCGCGGCTCGTGGCCGCGGCTCTCGATCCTGAAGGTAGGCACGGGCCTCACCACGGAGAAGGGGCTTGACAGAAGCGCTTCTCCAGGAAAAACGGGTTGATCAGGGCTTCAGCATGACCTTGATGCAGCCGTCCTCCTTGTCCCTGAACTTCTCGTACATCTCCGGCGCGCGGTCGAGCGGGACGCGGTGGGTGACCAGGTCCTCGAGTCCGAGTACGTCGGCGGGCCCCTCGGCGAGCGGCAGCAGCTCGGGCACCCAGTGCTGGACGTTGCACTGCCCGAACCGCATCGTGATCTGCTTGTCGAAGATCGTCATCATGGGCATCGGATCCACATTGCCGGCGTAGACGCCGCTCACCGACACCGTGCCGCCCCGCCGCACGAGATCGATCGCGAAGTGCAGGGCGGCGAGCCGGTCGACCCCCGCCCGCTTCATGAGCGGCTTCGCGAGCGCGTCGGGCAGCACGCCGACCGCGGCCTGCGCGAACGCCGTGCCGGGGCTTCCGTGCGCCTCGAGGCCGACGGCGTCGATGACCGCGTCGGGACCGCGGCCGTCGGTGGCGTCGCGGATCAGCTCGGCGAGCTCGCTCCGGCCCCGGCGACCGATGACGTCGTCACGGTCGTGGTCGTGGCCCTCACCCGCGGCGTGATGTTCGTCCGGCTCGTCTCCGGCCTCGTTCCCGGCCTCCCGGTCGAGGTCGTACACCGTCGCGCCGTACCGCTCGGCCATGAGCCGGCGTTCGACGACCGGATCGACGGCGTGCACCGTGACGCCGTGGTGCCGTGCGATCCGGGTGACGAGCTGTCCGACCGGCCCGAGTCCCAGCACGGCGATGCTGCCGCCGGCCGGCACATTCGCGTACCGGAATCCCTGCCACGCGGTCGGCAGGATGTCACTGAGGAAGAGGTAGCGCTCGTCGGGCAGCTCGTTGCCGACGACGATCGCGTTGGCGTCGACGCGACGCACGCGGAGGTACTCGGCCTGCCCGCCGGGGACCTGACCGTAGAGCTCGGTGTAGCCGTACAGGGCGGCACCGGTTCCGTGCTCCCGGTTCTGCGTCGTCTCGCACTGGGTGGTGAGGCCGCGAGCGCACATGTAGCAGCTCCCGCACGAGATCACGAAGGGCACGACCACGCGGTCGCCCACGGCGACTCGTCGCACGTCGGCGCCGACCGCTTCCACGACCCCCATCGTCTCGTGGCCGAGGATGTCGCCACGGTGAAGGAACGGACCGAACACGTCGTAGAGGTGCAGGTCCGAGCCGCAGATCGCGGCGGAGGTCACGCGGATCACGGCATCGGACGGCTGGAGGATGCGGGCGTCGGGCACATCGATGACGCGCACGTCCTTGGTGGCATGCCAGGTGAGTGCTCTCATGCGTCGTTCCTACGCGCCGGCTCCGGCCACCGGCAGGGGCTTGACGCCGCTCGCCGCCTTCCCGCACGAGGGCGTACCGACTGCTGTCGTCTGGCCGCTAGAGTGCTCGCCATGGGCAAGTTCATCTACAACTCGTCGGCGCGCGAGATCGAGATCGACGATCGCACGCTCGCGCATCTGCGGGTGGCGATCCTCAACAAGCTGCGCCGGTCGGAGAGCTTCGCCATGACCTGGGAACACGGAGTCGAGAATGGCAGCGGCCGCACGACCATCTGGCTGCACGAGTCGATTCCGCTGCAGTTCGTGTTCAGCGGCAATCGCCCGCCCAAGCTGAACCGCCTCTGGATCGAGCAACTGCTGCTCTCGGCCAACAGCACCTCGGGCCTGCAGTTCGTGCCCGAGCCCGAGGAGTCCGAGGCGTTCGAGGGCGAGTAGCGGGAAGACCGCCTCAGTCCACCGGCTCGATCTGCGTCCGCACGAACGCCTGCTCGGCATTCGTCAGCCGTTCAGGTGCGGGCTTTCCCGTGATCGACGCGATCTCATCGGCGGTCTGCGCGTCGATCGGCTCATCCAGCGCCTCGAGGAGTCGATGCTTCGAACCGATCGAGAGCTTGGGCCACCACCGCTCGATGGGGGTGCGTTCCGAGTCCCGCCCACTGTCCGTCGCGCTCATGCCCGCTCCTCCACTCGATCGTCGTCCGTCCGCGGCGAAGCATTCCGCCGTCCTCTTCTCGTCTAGCAGCCTCCTCAGAGGGCGGCAACCCCCTCGCCGCCCACCATGCCGATCCCTAACGTGGCTGGCGGACGCCGGACCCGGCGTCCGGAACGGAGGACAGACATGACCACGACCGTGACCGCGTCGACCGATGTGGATGTGCCCGTGCGCGTCGCGTACGACCAGTGGACCCAGTTCGAGTCGTTCCCCGAGTTCCTCGGCGGCGTGGAATCCGTCACGCAGCTCAGCGACACGCTCACGCATTGGGTCGTGTCGATCGGCGGCGTGAAGCGTGAGTTCGACGCCGAGATCTCAGACCAGGTGCCCGACGACCACGTGAGCTGGCGAGCGATCGGCGGAGAGGTCGTGCACAACGGCCGCGTGTCGTTCACGACCCAGGGTGCCGATTCGACGCGCGTCGACCTCGCGATCGAGTGGGAGCCCCAGGGCTTCGTCGAGAAGGCCGGCGCTGCCCTGCAGCTCGATGACGCGCAGGTCAAGAACGACCTCAAGCGCTTCAAGGAGTACATCGAGCACCGCGCGACGCCCGACGGCGCCTGGCGTGGCGAGATCCACGGCGGCGCGGAGACGGCACCCGATCGCTCGGGCGGCGTGAGCTCCGCCACGAACGAGCGAGCCACGGGAATGACCCGCGACGACGACGGCGTGGTGGGATCCGACCCCGACCTCAGGGCCTGACACGAACGAGGATGCCGCGCCTGGTGGCGGCGGCATCGGGTCGAGGCGCAGTCTCCTAGTGGGGCTGCGCCTCGGTGTGTGCAGCGGCGATCTCCTGCACATCGACTCCGACCTGCACGGGCTGGGCCGCCGGCGTGCGGATCGGCTCGTTGTCGAGGTGTTCGGGCACGAGCTGGATGCCCCCCGTGCTGTTGGCCGATCGCATGAGATCTTCGATCCACGAGCGACTGAGTTCGGGGGTCTCGGGCTCGTCGAAGACGAATCGCAGCGGAATCGACGGGTGCAGCCACAGCGTGCTGCGGCCGCGCGGCTGGTCGTCTCCGTGTCGCCACGAGAGTGTGAAGCTCTCACCACGGCGGAGCTTGGTCGTGATCGCGACCTTCAGGTGCGCGAGTGCTCGGTCCTCGATGCCGATCGGGGTGCCCGAGTCGCCGTAGTAGATGGTGCCCACCTCAACAGCATAGGACGACCGGTGCGGCGGGGGACATACGGGGGACGAACGGCAACACTGCTCTTCCTGTGCAACGCCTGCCGCAGACGTCGGCGGGGCACAGAGGGGGCGGCGCTCAACGACGAACGGGCGGCCCGAGGGCCGCCCGTTCGCGAAGCGATGTTGCGTGGAGTCAGACCGTTCGCTTCCCGCCGATGTAACGCACGAGGAACACGATGACTGCGATGACCAGCAGGGCGAGGCCGACCCACAGCAGGAAGTTCAGCGTGGGAACGACACCGCCGGTGATCAACAGCACCACGGCAGCGATAGCGATGATGGCGACGAGGATGTTCATGATCTCTCCTTCTGATGATCCGCGGGTCTGATCGAGACCGCGGACGGCGGCGCCGCCGCGAGGCGGAACCTCGAGACGGGGGTACGCCTCGTGTCTCCGAAGGTAGGGCCGGCGCGACCCCCTCGACTAGGGGTTGACCCCCCTTCTCGCACCGTGGTACCTCGCCAAGCGCGCCCGGGCGCCCCCGTTGTCAACCCCATGCCTCGCGGTCCGCGTGGGCGTACCGTGGCACGCGATTCGAGGAGGCGCCATGCTCGACGACCAGCTCATCGATCCCACCGGCAAGCACACCACCGACCCCTTCCCCAAGCAGGAGCAGGTCCCGCCCGGCCTCACCGAGCGGATGGTGCCGCAACCGGATCACGGTGAGCAGAGCTACCGCGGCAGCCTTCGCCTGACGGGGCGACGCGCGCTCATCACCGGCGGAGACTCCGGGATCGGCCGGGCGGTGGCGATCGCGTTCGCACGGGAGGGCGCCGACGTGGCGATCTCCTACCTCCCCGACGAACAGGTCGACGCAGAGGAGACCGCGTCCTGGATCACGGATGCCGGCACCCGACCGGTGCTGCTCCCCGGCGACCTGCGAAGCGAGCAGCATTGCAAGGACCTCATCGACCGGACCGAGCAGGAGTTCGGCGGAATCGACCTGCTCGTCCTGAACGCGGCGCACCAGCGCAATCGCAGCGGCATCGACGAGATCCCGACCGAGGACTTCGAGTACGTGATGCGCGTCAACCTGTTCGCGCCCGTGTTCCTCGCTCGTGCCGCGGTACCCCGGATGCGACCGGGCTCGAGCATCATCACGACCACCTCCATCCAGGGATTCGACCCGTCGTCGGCGCTTGTCGACTACGCGATGACGAAGGCCGCGCTCGTCGCCTTCACGAAGGCGCTCGCCGAGGAGCTCGGGCCTCGGGGCATCCGCGTGAATGCCGTCGCACCGGGGCCCATCTGGACGCCGCTCATCCCGTCGACCGGCTGGCCAGACACCCTGCCGGAATTCGGCCGGAACACCCCGCTCGGCCGTGCCGGCCAACCCGCCGAGCTCGCGGGCGCCTACGTGTACCTGGCCTCGGACGAGGCCTCGTACGCGTCGGGCGCCGTGCTCCCGGTCACGGGCGGCCGCGGGCTCTGACATCGAACACAGAGAAGAGGAGGACACCGATGCCCGGACGCAAGAACTCATCGCTCAAGGACCCCGAACTCTACGAGGAGCTTCGCGAGGACGGCGCCTCGAAGGAGAAGGCCGCACGCATCTCGAACGCCGCGGCCAGGCAGGGCCGGAGTGCCGTCGGCCGCAAGGGCGGTAAGAGCGGCGACTACGAGGACTGGACGGTCGACGAGCTGAAGAAGCGCGCGAAGGAGATCGGCCTCACCGGCTACAGCGGCAAGCGCAAGTCCGAGCTCATCTCGGCACTGCGCAACCACTGAGCCCGCTCGGCGACCCGAACAGACGAGCGAGCCAGGGATGCCGCGCCTCAAACGGGTGGAGCCCTATGTCTCACCCGGTTTCATGCGACTCCGGCGTGGCCGCGGGTTCGCCTACGTGCACACCGACGGCGGTGTCGCCGGTCGCGCCGAGCGTGCGCGCATCGCCGACCTCGCGGTGCCGCCCGCGTGGGAGGACGTCTGGATCGCCGAGGCGCAGAACGCGCACATCCTCGCGGTCGGCGTGGATGCGGCCGGCCGGCGCCAGTACCTCTACCACCCGGTGTGGCGCGAGCGGCAGGACGCCGAGAAGTTCCTCCGGATGACCGCGCTCGC
>JAPSJT010000295.1 GCA_031178045.1 Agromyces sp. | reverse complement strand
CGCATCACCTCGACGAGCGGTGCGCCGACCGCGATCGTCGGCACCATGCGCGTGACGAGGGCGGCGACGATGAACACCCGCCCGCTCGGCGTGCGGAATCGCGTGATGGCGTAGGCCGCGGGCACCGCGAGCACGAGCGAGAGCACGGTCGAGATGACGGCGGTGATGGCGCTGTTGACGAGCGCGGCGGGGACGCCCGCCCGGCCGAGCGCCGTCACGTAGTTCTCGAGCGTCCACACCTCGGGCAGCACCGAGGGCGGCACGGCGATCGCGTCGAGCGGGGTCTTGAACGAGGTGAGCAGCAGGTAGAGGAACGGGAATCCGTACAGCAGGAGGGCGACGGCGAGCAGCACCCAGAGGATGAGCCGGCTCGGGATGCCCCGGGTCTCGAGGGGATTCATCGGGCGTTTCCTCCCGGTCGCCAGATCAGTGCGATGGCCGCGATCGAGACCGCGAGCATCGCGATGAGGTAGACGGTGCCCATCGCGCTGGCGAGTCCCGGGTCGCCGAAGCGCGTCATCGTGCGGTAGATGAGCAGGCTGAGGGTCGTCGTGCTGCCCTGCGGGCCCCCGTCGGTCTGGATGAGGATGATGTCGAACGCGCGGGCGGCGTCGATGCCGCGCACGATGAGGGCCACCGCGATGACCGGACGCAGCAGCGGGATGATGACGCTGAACAGCAGCCGCCAGTAGTTCGCGCCGTCGATGCGCGCGGCCTCGACGACGTCGCCGGGGATGTTCTGCAGCCCGGCGAAGAGCACGAGCGTGATGAACGAGGTCGTGAGCCAGATGTCGGGGATCGCCACCGAGAAGAGGGCGATGTTCGGGTCGCTCAGCCACTGGACCTGATCGGGACTGCTCAGGATTCCCAGCTCGAACAGCAGCTGGTTCACGATGCCGAAGTTGTCGATGAGCAGGAACCGCCAGAGGAGACCCGCGACGACGGGAGCGATCATCAGCGGATACATGAAGAGCGTGCGGAAGCCGTTCGAGCGACGGCCGAGCGCCGTGAAGAGCAACGCGACGGCGAGGCCGAGCACGAACTCGGCGGCGACGACGATCACCGTGTACACGAGCGTGCGAACGGATGCGCCCTGGAACGCCTCCGAGCCGAAGGCCGTCGCGTAGTTCTCGAGGCCGACGAACTCGCGCGGGCCGCCCGCGATCGGCGAGATCTCGAAGAAGCTGTCGGCGACGAACTTCACGAGCGGCCAGGCCACGAACACGGCGAGGAAGATCGCCGCCGGGAGCATGAGCATGAGCGCGAATCGGCGGTCGCTCATGCTGCGACGGGGTCGGCTCGGCTGCGTCGGCCGCGTCGGCCGATGGCGTCGGATGCCGCCCCCGGCCGGGGCGGCGGACGCCACCCCGGCGGGTGCACTGCGAGTGGAGAGGGACATCGCGCTACTCGACGATCGCCTCGATCTGGGCCTTCGCATCGGCGAGGAGCGAGGCGTTGTCGGCGCCCGGCTCCACCGCCTTCTGCAGCAGCGGGGTGAGCACGGTGTCGACGATCTCCTGCCACTGCGGCGTCGCCGGCCGGGCGAGGGTCTGCGGCGCGTTCAGTGTCTCGAGCAGGGCGGCGTAGTGCTCCTTGCCCTCCTCGCCCTGCTTCGACTCGAACGCCGAGATGCGGGCGGCGAGGCCGAGCCACGAGTCCATCGACAGCTCGTTGTGCTCGTAGGCGAAGCTGATGAAGTGCTTGGCTTCGTCCTGCTTGTCGGATGCCGCGGGCACCGAGAGGTACCAGGCACCCGGCACGCCGGCCACACCGCCGGGGCCCGCGATCATCGGAGCGGCCCCGATGCTGTCTTTCACCACGGAGTCCTCGGGCGTGCCCGAGTAGGCGTGGCCCCAGAACCGCATCATGGCGAGCTGGCCCTGGTAGAAGAGGTTCTGCGCGCCGGCCCAGTCGAGCTGCGCGGCGCCCGACGGCGCGTAGGGCAGCAGGCTCGTGTAGAAGTCGAGCGCCTCGAGGTGCTCGGCGTCGTCGATCGTGACCTCACCGCTCTCGGCGTCGAGCACCATGTGCTCCTCGCCGGCCTGCGACACGGTCGCGAGCCACTCGGTCTCGACCGCGCCCTTCACGTCGGTGCCGTACAGGTCGGTCT
>JAPSJT010000009.1 GCA_031178045.1 Agromyces sp. | reverse complement strand
CCGCGGCGAAGGCCCGGTTCCTCGCGACGCTCACGGGGCAGGGCGAGGCGATCACGATCGACGTGATCCGCGAGCGGTTCTTCGAGTACTGGACGAACGTCGACGCCGAGCTCGGAGCGGCGCTTCGAGCGGCGGTCGCCGGCGAGGAGTTCGCCGCCTGATCGGCCGGCGGCGGCCGGGCAGGTCGGGGCGGAGGATCGCCCGACCGGCCCGGCCACCGCGGTTCACCGACGCGCGACGGGTGGACGCAGGGTGCGCGCGTAGTCCTCCTTGAGCACGGCGAGGTGGAACCACGACTCGGTGTGGGCGACCCCGGGCAGCGCCCTGATCCGCTCGAGGCTCGCGTACAGCGCGCCCGCCGAGAGCTCGACGAGCGTCATGACGGCGTCGAACCGGCCGAGGGTGCGGGCGGCGAACTCCACACCGCCCCAGCTGGCCATCGCGGCGAAGACCGAGTCGTCGTCGCCCGTGAGATGCAGCCCGACGCCCATCGACAGCTGCCGATGCGCGAGACCGCGCGCCTCCACCGCACTGATCTTGATGACGCCGCCGTCGATGAGACGCTGGACCCGCGTCGCGACGGCGGAGGCCGAGAGGCGGACGGACTCGCCGAGGGCGCGATAGCTCTTCCTGCCGTCGCGCTGCAGCTGCTCGATGATCGCGGCGTCGGTCGCGTCGATCGTGATGCCGCCCTGGTACCCCGAGACGAAGGACCCCCTGACGATCGAGGTGTAGATCAGCGTGTTGATGTCGACCACGCGAGGCAGCGCCCGGATTTCGGCGAGCAGCTCGTGGAGCGCGGGCGTCGAGCCGAGCCGCACCTCGGTCACGAGGTCGTAGACCCCGCCCACGGCCGAGACCAGCACCGTCTCGGGGAGGCTCCGAAGGTGCTCCGCGATCGGCTCGGCCGGTCCGTCGATGCGGATGGACACGTGGGCGAGCACGTGCTGGCCGAGGATCACCGGATCCACCGCGGCGACGACCCGCACGGTGCCGTCGGCGAGCATCGTGCGCAGCCGTGCCGCGATCGCGGCTCGGGACTGACCGAGGCGGAGCGCGAGGGACTGGATGCTCGCACGACCGTCGGCCTGGAGCGCGCGGATCAGCTCGGCGTCGAAGTCCATGACCGCAGCCCCTTCATCCGAGATTCCCGTGATCGCTCGGCTGTGACGACATATCCGCAGTGTACGCGGTTCGACCCGTGGCAACTGATGCGGATCTGCGCCGACTGGATGACAGAACGAAAGTCCTCGCACGCATCCGCTGGAGTTCTGCGCTTGCCGCACCGCTCGGGGCCTCGTACGATCCGTCGAGTCCCCCATCTCCATCCGCAAAGGAGCGGCCATGAGCACGACACACAGCAGGGCGCGGCGCGCAGGCATCGCCGCCTTCGTCGGCACCACGATCGAGTGGTACGACTTCTACGTCTACGCCACCGCCGCGGCACTCGTCTTCGGCCCCCTGTTCTTCCCCAGCGGGGACCCGTTGGCCGAGACCGCCGCGGCATTCGCGACCTTCGCGGTCGCCTTCGTCGTCCGCCCGCTCGGCGGCATCATCTTCGGACACATCGGCGACAAGCTCGGCCGCCGCGTCTCGCTCGTCATCACGCTGCTGCTCATGGGCATCGCGACGGTGCTCGTCGGCTGCCTGCCGACCTACGAGAGCATCGGCATCCTCGCGCCCATCCTGCTCATCCTCCTGCGCGCCCTGCAGGGCCTCGCCGTGGGCGGGGAGTGGGGCGGCGCCGTGCTCATGAGCGTCGAGCACGCGCCCGAGAAATCGAAGACGTTCTACGGCGGATTCACGCAGCTCGGCAACCCGGCCGGTGCGCTCCTCGCCTCCGGCATCTTCGCGCTCATGTCGCGAGCCGGCGAGGACTTCATCATCGACGGCGGCTGGCGCATCCCGTTCCTGCTCTCGATCGTGCTGATCGGAGTCGGCCTCTGGGTGCGCTATCGGGTCGAGGAGACGCCCGTCTTCGAGCAGAAGATCGAGGGCCGCAAGCAGTCGGCGCCGCTCGCGTACGCGCTGCGCGTGAACTGGCTGCCGATCCTGCTCGGCATCGGACTGCTGCCGATCTCGACCGGCGGGTACTACCTCGCGACGACGTTCGCGACGGCCTACGCCACCGGCGAGCCGATCGGCATGAGCGAGCAGCTCATCCTCGACGCGATGACGGTGGCCTCGTTCGTCGAGTTCCTCGTGACCCTGCCCGTCGCGTGGCTCGGCGACAAGTGGGGCCGGAAGAACATCATGTACCTCGGTCTCGTCACGTCGGTGCTGACGTTCATCCCGTTCCTGCTCGTGCTGCCGGGCCAGGTCGAACCGCTCGTCTTCCTGCTCGCCTCCCTCGTGCGCATCGCCATGAGCGCCACATATGCGCCGATCGCGGCGCTCCTCGCCCAGATGTTCCGCCCGCAGGCCCGCTACACCTCGATCGCGCTCTCCTACGGCGTGGGCGCGGCGATCTGGGCCGGCTTCTCGCCGTGGTTCGCCACGCAGCTCATCGCCTGGACGGGCAGCATCTGGTCGGTCATCGCGATGTTCGTGGGGATGGCGGTGCTCGCCGGCATCTGCACGCGCCTCGCACCGCAGCACTCCGACGAGGCCCCCGTCACCGCCTCCTTCCACGCCCGCACCGACACCACCGGGAACGCCCTGCCATGAGGAAGCTCACCGCCTTCGACCGCCCCGACCAGACGGCGCCGCGGCTCGTCACCGCCCGGGTCATCCGCACTGTGAACGCCGATGACGCGACGGCGACGGCGATGCTGGTCGACCGAGGACGGATCGTCGCCATCGGCTCGGTCGCCGACTGCGAGCACGCCGCGGCGGGCGCGGGTCTCGATCCCGAGCGGATCGACCTCGGCGATGCGATCGTCGTCCCAGGTTTCATCGACGCTCATGCGCACCCGCTCATGTACGGCCAGATGATGACCTGGGTCGACTGCGGGCCCGAGAAGGCGGGGAGCATTCCCGAGATCATCGCCCTGTTGCAGGCGGCCGCGGCCGACCTGCCCGACGGCCGCCCCGTGCGGGGCTACGGCTACGAGCACCGCAATCTCGCGGAGCGGCGGCATCCCACCCGATTCGAGCTCGACGAGGTCGCGACCGACCGCGAGGTCTACCTCATGAACGCGTCGGGTCACGGCGGCGTGGTGAACTCGTACACGCTCGAGGTCAACGGGGTCGATCGGGAGACGCCGAATCCCGAGGGCGGCGAGTTCTTCCGCGACGCCGAGGGCGAGCTCACGGGCGAGCTGTCGGATGCCGCATGCAACATCCTCACCGGCGTGCACGGCGTGAAGATCGGGCACCACGGCCCGAACTTCCACCTCGCCGACGAGCCCGAGGAGCACTTGCGCCAGCTCGACGCCGCCACGCAGCGATTCCTCGCGGGCGGCGTGACGACGATCGGCGACGCGCAGGTCACCCGCCGTGAGTTCGACATGTACCTGCGGCTCGCCGAGGCCGGGCGCCTCGAGCTGCGCGTCTCGATGTACCTGCTCTCGCACCTGCTCGACGACGCCCTCGAGATGGGACTCGTCGGCCAGTTCGGCAACGCGCACCTGAGCTTCGCCGGCATCAAGTTCTACGCCGACGGCACGCTCGGTGGGTGGACGGCCTACTTCCCCGACGGCTACGTCGGCGACCCGTGCCGCACCGGGCAGCTCTACCACGAGCCCGACGACTACGCCGAGCTGATCCGAACCGCGCACGCCGCCGGGCTGCAGACGGCGACGCACGCCCAATCGCCCACGGCCATCGAGATGGTGGTCTCGGCGATCGAGGCGGCGCTCGCCGACCGCCCCGACGGCGATGCCCGCCACCGGATCGAGCACTGCGGGCTGCCGACCGCCGAGCAGATCCGCCGCATGGCGGCGGCGGGCATCCGGCCGGTGAACCAGACCCAGCACTACTTCAACTGGGGCGAGGGCGTCGAAGAGGCGATCGGCACGCCGGGTGAGCGTTTCAACCCGCTCGGCGAGTTCGAGGCCGCCGGGGTCCCGTTCACGATCTCATCGGATGCCCCGGTCGCCGAGCCCATCCCCCTCGAGGCGATCCAGACCGCCGTCACGCGGGTGACCCGTCGCGGGCATCGACTCGGCCATGACGGACTGCGCGTCTCGGCGGGAGCGGCGTTGCGAGCGCACACCTACGAGGGCGCGGTCTCGCTCGGTCGCGAGGACGATCTCGGCTCGCTCGAGGTCGGCAAGTACGCCGACTTCGCCGTGCTGAGCGACGACCCGCTCACGGTGGCTCCCGCGGAGATCTCGGCGATCCGCGTCGTCGAGACCTGGGTCGGCGGCGAGCGTCGGCACCGGGCGTCATGATGGCCGGGGAGGCGGGCATGGGCGGCGAGCAGGGCGTGCAGGAGGAGCGCTACGCGGACACGGCGGGGCGAGCGGTGCTCGAGACCATCCGGTCTTACGGTGTGACGACGATCTTCGGGATCCCGGGCACCCACAACCTCGAGCTCTACCGGCCGCTCGCCGAGCTCGGCATACGGGCCGTGACCAATCGACACGAGCAGGGATCGGGCTACGGTGCCGACGGGTGGGCGCAGCAGACGGGGCTTCCGGGCGTCGTCATCACCACGTCGGGACCGGGACTGCAGAACGCGATGAGCGCGATCGGCACCGCCTTCTGCGAATCGCGCCCGATGCTCGTCATCTCGCCGGGCGTGCCGCTCGGCGAGGAGTTCCGTGACGCGGGAACGCTGCATGAGACCAAGGACGCGACGGCCATGGTCGGCGCCATCGCCGAGTGGTCGAGGCGCGTCTCGAGCGCGTCGGAGGCGGTCGACGCCGTGCACGACGCCTTCGCGCTGTTCCGCACCGGACGCCCCCGCCCCGTGCACATCGAGATCCCGCTCGACGTGCTGGAGTCGCCGGCCGACGCTCCGCGTGCCGCCCGCGCAGCCAGGTCCGCCCCGCCGGCGGCACCGGGTGATGCCGAAGCGGTGCGGCAGGCGGCGGCGATCATCGCAGCGGCGGCCAGACCGGTCATCATCGCGGGCGGCGGCGCGACCCGCGCGACGAGAGAGGTCACCGCCCTCGCGGAGCGTCTCGGCGCGCCGGTGCTGACCTCGCTCAACGGCAAGGCGACCCTCGACGAGCGCCATCCGCTCTCGCTCGGATCCAACCTGCGCATCGCCGCGGCCCGCGAGGTGGCGCGCGATGCCGACGTGCTCATCGTGCTGGGCTCCAAGCTGGGCGAGGCCGAGCTCTGGGTCCCGGCGCTCGAGACCGGGGCCGAGGTCGTGCGCGTCGACATCTCCGCGGCGCAGCTGCACAAGAACCTCGAGGCCTCCGTCGGGATCGCCGGCGACTGTGCGGCCGTGGTGGGGCAGTTGCTCGCCGTGCTTCCCGCCGAGTCTCGCCCCCGCCCCGACCTCTCAGCCCGACGGGCGGAGATCGCGGACGAGACGAGGGCGACGCTGCCCGAGACGGTCGCGCTCGCCGAGACCATCGCGGCGGCCCTTCCCGAGGACGCGATCGTCGCCGGGGACTCGTCGCAGATCGTCTACCTGGGGCTGGCCAACGTACTCCGACGGTCGCGACCCCACTCGCTGCTGTACACCCCCACCTACGCGACCCTCGGCTACGGGCTGCCGGCGGCGATCGGAGCTCGAGTCGCGCAGCACGACCGGCCGGTGGTCGCGGTCGTCGGCGATGGGGCGCTCATGTTCTGCGTCAACGAGCTCGCGACCGCGGTCGAGCAGGGGCTCGACCTCACCGTCGTCTGCGTCGACAACGGCGGCTACGCCGAGATCCGTCAGAACGAGCTCGACCGGGGCATCCCGCCGGTGGGTGTCGAGCTCGTGCAGCCCGACTGGGTGGCGCTCGCGAACGCGTTCGGAGCGACCGGTCGGCGTGCGAGCCGAGCCGACGAGGTGGACGCGGCGATCCGGGACGCCATCGCGGAAGGCGGCGTGCAGCTCGTGCACGTGCCGCAGGAGTCGTGGTGAACGGCTGAGCGGCAGCACCCGGGGGCGCGCACGGTAGCCTGTCCCGGTGACCGAGCAATCCCCCCGCGAGCTCGTCTCGAGCCTCATCGTGTCGATCCCCGACTTCCCAGAGCCCGGCGTGACGTTCCGCGACCTCACGCCGGTGTTCGCGAGCGGACCGGCGCTGCACGCCCTCGGCACGAGCCTCACCGCGCCCTTCGCCGGCCGCTTCGACGACATCGGCGGCGTCGAGGCGCGCGGGTTCCTCATCGCGGGCGCCGCGTCGGCGCTCACCGGCGCGGGCGTGCTGACCGTCCGCAAAGCGGGCAAGCTGCCCCGCGCGGTGCTCCGCGAGGAGTACGACCTCGAGTACGGGCAGGCCGCACTCGAGGTGCACGAGGGCGAACTGCCTCCCGGGTCGCGCGTGCTGATCGTCGACGACGTGCTCGCGACCGGCGGTACCGTCGGCGCCGCCGCCCGCCTCGTCGAGCGCGCCGGCTGGCAGGTGGCCGGCATCGCCGTCGCGCTCGAGCTCGAGGCGCTCGGCGGCCGGGCCGCGCTCGGCGACCGCTACGAGATCTTCTCGCTGCTCCAGTACTGACACGTGCGCCAAGGGCGAGCCCGGCGCCGCCGACGGCGCTCGCGGACGAACGGTGCGACTCCGCCTGACACGGCGGACGCGCGTCTCTTGACGCCTCGGGGGCGACTTCATACGCTCGCATGACACCCGCGGAAAGCCTATTCCGGCTGGAAGTGCGCGGGCGTCGTGTCGTCTCACGCGGCATGTCGGAACTCGAGGGGGAGTCATCGCATGACCACTGAACTCACAACACCGAACCGGCGCCGCCGAGCGGGCGCCATCGCGGCCGCCGCCGCGCTCGCCGTCGCCCTGCCGTTGTCGGCAGGCACGCCGGCGCTCGCCGACCCGAACTTCCCGTCGCCCGAGGGCAACACCAACATCGCGAGCATCGCCACCTACGCCGACCTCATCGCCGAGCTCGACCGCATCGAGCGCACCTCCCGGTTCGGCGTCGAGGTCACGACGCTCGCCGAGGTCGGTACCGAGGTCGCGACATCCGAGCAGGGCCGCGACCTCTACGTCGCGACGGTCGGTGAGGGACCCGAGGCGGTGTGGTTGCAGGGCCGCATCCACGGGAACGAGCCGTACGGCACCGAATCGCTGCTCGCCGTGCTGAAGGAGCTCGGCACGAACGGCTCGCCCGACTGGGAGCTGCTCCGCGAGACGTACACCTTCCACGTCATCCCGATGTACAACCCCGACGGCTCGGAGCTCAACATCCGCCACACCGTCCTGCAGGACGGCTCCGAGCAGCGGATCGACCTCAACCGCGACTGGGGCGAGGGCAAGTTCGTGGCCGCCGAGTCGGAGGCGTTCTACGAGTACTGGACGATGGTCGACCCGGCGTTCGCCGTGGACATCCACCACCAGGGGCTGAAGACCGAGTACGGCACCGGCGACGACGTGACGCTGTCGCTCGGCATCTCGCTGGCGCCCGGCGGACCGACGCTGCCCGGCATCGAGGGCGGCGCCTACGACGTGCTCACGCGGCAGATGCACGTGCACGTCTACGACGAGCTCGCGAAGTACGGCAACATCAACATGGACCGGTACCAGGTCGGCGGCAGCCTCGAGATCGACATCAAGGGGGGCGTCGTCTCGGCGATGATGCTCGGCTTCGACTACAAGGGCCTGAACCCCGAGGGCCACAGCAACCCGGCCATCTTCTTCGAGACGAGCGGCAACACGAGCGACGGCAGCCTCGGCCAGAAGGCGCGCGGCAAGTCGATCCGTCAGAACGTGCTCGCCCTGCAGGAGCTGCTGCTGGGCATGGCGACCGGCGAGGTGCAGCAGGAGGACCCGGCACGCTGGGAGGAGATCCCGCACGCCCCGGTCACCGGCTACCAGACCGACACTGGCGTGATCCCGATCCCGTAGGGGCGCTGAGACAGGAACGAGCGACCCGAACGGGTCGCTCGTTTCCTGTTTTCGGACGAGTGGGAAGCGCTACGCCTCGACGAGCGCGCGTCGTACGACGCTCGTGAAGAACCCGAGCCCGTCGACGCCCGAGCGCATGGCGACCGCCGTGTCGGGGCCGAAGCCGGGCTCGACCGCGTGCTCGGGATGCGGCATGAGCCCGACGACGTTGCCGCGTTCGTTCGAGATGCCCGCGATGTCGCGCAGCGATCCGTTCGGGTTCACGTCGACGTAGCGGAACACCACGCGGCCCTCGCCCTCGAGCCGGTCGAGCACGTCGTCGGAGGCGATGAAGCCGCCCTCGCCGTTCTTCAGGGGGATCGTGATCTGCTGACCCGCCTCGAAGCCGCTCGTCCAGTCGGTCGACGCGTTCTCGACGCGCAGCACCTGGTCGCGGCAGACGAACGAGCCGTGGTCGTTGCGGATGAGCCCGCCCTCGAGCAGGTGCGCCTCGGTGAGCATCTGGAAGCCGTTGCAGATGCCGAGCACGGGCATGCCGGCGTTCGCTGCGTCGATGACCTCGGTCATGATGGGGCTCAGCGACGCGATCGCGCCGCAGCGCAGGTAGTCGCCGTAGCTGAAGCCGCCCGGCAGGATGAGCGCGTCGACGCCCTCGAGGTCGTGCGAGCCGTGCCACAGGGCCACGGGCTCCGCGCCCGCGAGCCGTACGGCGCGCTGTGCGTCGCGGTCGTCGAGCGAGCCGGGGAAGGTGATGACGCCGATGCGCATGTCGAAGCTCCTGACGGTCAGTGGGTCTCGCCGGCGGGCGCGCCGAAGCCGTCGTCGGTCACGGATGCCGCGACGGCCGCCTCGGACGCGAGCTCGGCGTTGGACTGCTCGTAGTGGATGCCCACGACGTCTTCGATGACGGAGTTCGAGAGGATCTCCTCGGCGATCTGCTGCACGTTCGCCTTGAGGTCGTCGTCGATCGGTCCGTCGACGGTGAGTTCGAATCGCTTTCCGATGCGCACGCCGGTGAACCCGGTGCGGCCGGTGCGGGCGAGGGCGCCGGCGACGGCCTTCCCCTGGGGATCGAGCAGTTCGGCCTTGGGCATCACGTCGACGACGATGGTGGGCACCGCGGTTCTCCGTCCGGTGTCGAGGGGTGGATACCTCGATTCTACCGGGCGGTCGCGGTGCCCCGGTGCGGCGCCGGCGACGGTCAGCGACGGAAGAGCGCCTTCAGCACCGCGGCGACGCCGACGACGGCGGCGGCACCCACGGCGATGACGAGCCCGGGATTCTCCTGGTACTTCGCCTTCACGTACGCGGTGCCCTCGTCGGCGGCCTCCTTGGCCTTCGCCATCGCCTCCTTGGCCTGCGTCGAGAAGGCATCCAAGCCCTCGGATGCCGCGTCGTGCAGGTCGGCGGCCGCGTCGCGTGCATCGCCCACGGCCTCGCTCGCGCCGGCCGCCGCGTCTCGCGTGCCCGCGGCGAGGTCTTCCGCGCGATCGGCGATCTCGTCGGCGGAGGGGAGGGTCTCACCGGTGTTCCGAACGGGGTCGGTCATGATGTGCCACCTTTCGTCCATGCGAGCAGCCATCGTAGGTCGCTCGCCTCACGCCCGGCTGGGACGGCGTGGGGCTTGCCACCCGGCCGTGCTGCTGCTATCCGCGAGCTCAGCTCCGGATCCGTCGGACCACGATGATCACCGCGGCGATGAGGGCGACGACCGCCGCGATCGCCACCGCGGGGCGCGAACGGATGACGCCGAGCACCTTGCCCGCCGGTCCCTCCGCGGCGCCCGTCGAGTCCACGGGCTCGCGGCCGCCGGCATCGGTCTGCTGCCCGGGGCCAGCGGGCGCCTCGTGACGCGGAGGGCTCACGGATGCGCCGGCGCCGGGTCCCTCGGATGCGGCGGTGAGCTCGTCGAAGCTGGGCCCGCCGTGGGCGTCGGGATCCCGGTACGGAGCACCTGCGTCGGTCACGCGCGCGCCGCCTTCGCTTGGGCCTGCATGGCGCGGTGCGCGCGCTGCCAGGCCTTCTCGCGGGCCTTGATGACCTTCGGGTCCGACCAGAACGCCTGGCTCGCGACGCCGTACTCCCGCACGCGCGGACCGAATCGGCGCACGAGCGCGGTGACGACGCCGACGACGCTCATGGCGAGCATGACCCCTCGGATGATCCGTTGCATGTCGCTCCCTTCGGGCCGCCGACGTGCTCGGCGACCGTCTGTGCCGCCCAGCATGACCGTCGCACGGCGGCGCGGTCGAGAGCGTTGACAGGGCGGAGTCGGTGAGCTACGTCAGGCGAGGCCCGCGCGCTCGGTGAGCACGGTGCGCAGCGTGTCGCGCGTCGCGACGAGCCCGCGATGCACCTCCTCGAACGACGTCGAGAGCGGCGAGAGCCCGATGCGCAGCCCGCCGGGATCGCGGTAGTCGGGGATGACGTCCTGCTGCCAGAGCCGCGCGGTGACCTCGCGCATCGCGGGGTGGTTGAGGGTGACGTGCCCACCGCGCTCATCGGGGTCGAGCGGTGAGGCGAGCGTGACGCCGAGGGGTGCGAGCCACTCCTCGGCGACGACGATCGTGAATGCCGTGAGCGCCATCGACTTCGCGCGGATCGCCGGCATCCCGGCCTCCTCGATCATCGCGAGGGTCTCCTCCATCGCGAGCATCCCGACGATCGGCGGCGTGCCGCTGAGGAACCGGCGGATGCCGCGGGCGGGCTCGTACTCGGGGCCCATCGCGAAGACATCGGCGGTTCCCATCCAGCCCTGGATGGGCTGGGCGAGCACGTCCTGCAGGTCGTCGCGCACGTAGGCGAAGGCGGGCGACCCCGGCCCGCCGTTCAGGTACTTGTACGTGCATCCGACGGCGAGGTCGAACTTCCACCGGTCGGCCTCGATCGGCACGGACCCGGCGGAGTGGCAGAGGTCCCAGAGGATGAGCGCGCCGGCGTCGTGGGCGATGCGCGTGAGCTCGCGGGCGTCGGCGAGGTACGCCGAGCGGTAGGCGACGTGCGAGAGCACGACGAGCGCCGTCTCGGGTCCGCACGCGGCGGCGAGTTGCTCGGGCGTGACGCCCGAGGCGGTGTCCACGTCGATCCAGCGCAGCCGAGCGCCTCGTTCGCGTGCGATGCCCTCCAGCACGTAGCGGTCGGTCGGGAAGTTGTCGGTGTCGATGACGATCTCGCGCCGCGACGGGTCGCGGGCCAGCTGGGCGTCGACGGCGGCCCGCGCGAGCTTGTAGAGCAGCACGGTCGTCGAGTCGCCGATGACGGTCTGTCCGGCCTTGGCCTGGATGACCGCACGTCCGATGCGGTCGCCGATCTCGAAGGGCAGCTGCATCCATGCTTCGTCCCAGCCGCGGATGAGCCGGCCTCCCCAGTCCTCGAGCAGGAACCCCTCGATGCGCTCGACCGCGGACACCGGCGGCCGGCCGAGGGAGTTGCCGTCGAAGTACACCAGCTCGCGGTCGGCGCCGACGAAGCGCTTGCGGTAATGCGCGAGGCCGTCGGCCCGGTCCATGCGCCGGGCGTAGGCGAGGTGGGGGTCGATGCTCACAGCGGCTCCAGTTCTTCCGAGGGGACGATGCAGGCGGCGGCGAGCCACTCGGGCAGGTCGCCGAGGCTGCGGGGCGGCGGACCGGGCACGAACGTCGCGATGCCGTCGGCCCGTCGGGTGCGCGGCCAGGGGTCGGTGATCGCCGCGATGAGCTCGGATGCCTCGAGCCCGGCCGTCGCGAGGGCGGCGAGCTCGGCGGGGTTCACGCCGAGCGGCTGCTCGCCGTTGCCGAGATCGGTGCCGTAGAGCACCCGGCCGCCGGCCGCACGGAAGCGCCGCAGGTTGTCGACGGCGCGCTCGAAGTCGGGTGTGACCGCGCCGTAGCCCGTCACGAAGAGGGTCGAGATCCAGCGCTGCCCGGCCGCGACGGCGCGGGCGACGAGCTCGTCGTCGACGCGCTCGGTGAACGGCGTGTGGGCGAGCACGTCGACTCGCGCGTCGATCGCGAGCCGCGTCATCCCGTCGCCCTCGACGTGCGCGACGACGGGAAGCCCGCGTTCGTGCGCCGCCGCGACGATCGCGTCGAGCGTCGCGCGGTCGAACACGGGCCCCGCGACGGAGTTGAGTGCGACCTTGATGACGGATGCCCCGAACGCGAGCTGCTCCGACACGGCCGTCTCGGCGGGCAGGGGCAGCGCCCAGCGCTCGTGTCCCGTGACCGCCGCGACCTCGCGGGCGCAGCCGTCGGCGGCCCATCGGCGGCCGACGGGGTAGCCGCCGGGCGCGGTGAGGAAGGCGCCGGCGAAGTCGAAGTGCGGCACCCCGTCGACGTGCTGTGCCGCGGACACGAGATCGAGCGGCGCGCCGAGGTCGACGACGCCCGCGAGGGCCGTGTCGGCGAGGGCGTCCACGCCCACGATCATGAGGTGCACGTGATGGTCGACGAGCGGCGGCAGCGCCGTGCCGGTCTGCCCCGGGTGGTCGCCGTTCATGGAGCGGCGCACGAGCGACGCATGCGGCCCGAGGTCGAGGGTCGCAACGCCCGCGGCGTCATCGGCGCGAGGCATCCGTCACCCGGGGATCTCGGTGCGCACGGCGTAGAGCTCGGGGAAGAAGGTGAGCTCGAGCGCCCGACGGAGGAACGGTGCGCCGCTCGAGCCCCCCGTGCCCGTCTTCGAGCCGATGATGCGTTCGACCGTCTTCAGGTGGCGGAAGCGCCAGAGCTGGAAGTTGTCCTCGAGGTCGACGAGCTCCTCGCAGGTCTCGTACGCGGCCCAGTGCTCGTCGGGGCGCTGGTAGATCTTCGCGAACACCGGTACGAGCTCGGGCCGGAACGTCCACGCGAGGGTCACGTCGCGTTCGAGCACGGACTCGGGGATCGGGTAACCCGACCTCGCGAGCAGGCGCAGGAACTCGTCGTAGAGGCTCGGGCTCTCGAGCGCGTGCTGCAGGATGCGGGTCGCCTCGGCATCCGCCTCGAAGACCTGCATCATCTTGGCGTTCTTGTTGCCGAGCACGAACTCGACGGCGCGGTACTGGTATGACTGGAAGCCGCTCGCATTGCCGAGCACGCCGCGGAACTGGGCGTACTCGGTGGGCGTGAGGGTCGCGAGCACCGACCACTGCTCGGTGAGCGTCTTCTGGATGTGCTTGACCCTCGCGATGCACTTGAGCGCCGGCGCGAGCTCGCCGGCGCGCAGCAGGTCGCGCGCCGTCTCGAGCTCGTGCAGCACGAGCTTCAGCCACAGCTCGGTGGTCTGGTGCTGGATGATGAACAGCAGTTCGTCGTGGTGCTCGGGGCGCGAGATCGGCCGCTGCGCTGAGAGCAGGGTGGGCAGGTCGAGGTAGCCGCCGTAGCTCATGCGATCGCTGAAATCGGTGACGACGGATGCCTCGATCGTGCGCGTGTTCGCCTCGACGGGCGCTTCGTTCTCGGCGGGTTCGGCCACGTTCTCAGCCTAGCCGTGCGCCCTCGCCGGGGCATCGGGGGAAGGCCAGGCCGAGCGAGTCGGTGCGGCGAGCGTCTTCACGACGTCGGGTACCGCCGCTCGGCTCGCCGCACCTCGGCCCCTCTCCCCCGAGAGGGCCATCACCCCGGTCAAGCAACCGGAGGCGACTCTCCGAATCATATACGGAACTGGGCGTACAGTGAATACGTGAGTTCCAGCGCCTCGCCGCGGCGCGACGCGCGGCGCAATCACGAGCGACTTCTCGTCGAGGCGAAGAAGCTCTTCGCCGAGCGCGGCATCGACGCGCCGCTCGATGAACTCGCAGTGCGGGCGGGCGTCGGCGCGGGCACCGTCTACCGCCACTTCCCGAATCGCGACGCGCTCGTACGCGAGCTCTACGACACCGGCGTCGCCGAATTGCAGGACTTCGCGCCCGAGATCCTCGGAGCCGAGACCGGCTGGCGCTCGGTCGAGTTGTACCTCGAGCGGCTCGCCGCCTGGGTCGCCGAATCGCCGTACCTGCCGGCCGTCATGCGCCGGGTCGCCGAGCTCGATCCGAGCTACCGGCCAGGGGCCGAGTTCGAGGAGGCGATCAACGGTCTCGTCGCCCGTGCGCAGGCCGAGGGCGCGTTGCGCGACGACGTCACGGCCGTCGACCTCAGCATCCTCGTCGACATGCTCGGCTCCGTCGGCCAGTACGGCGGCACCTATCTGCCCTTCTGGCGGCGCCAGCTCACGATCGTGCTCGACGGGCTGCGGGCTCGTCCCGACCTCACCCCGTTGCCGGGGGTCGGGCTCGACTTCGCGAGCTTCCATGACATGTCGCACCGCAAGACGCCGCCACCCGTCAGCCGGTGAGGCCTCACTCCGCCGCGCGCACCTCGACGAGATTCGCCCACGGGTCATCGAAGGCGAGGGTGCGACCGTCGTCTCGGGTGGGCACGCCGTAGTGCGACATCCGCTCGCCGAGCGCGCCGAGGTCGTCGGCTCGGGGCACCACGATCTCGACCTTGCCGAGACCGAGCGCGAGGCCGCGTCGGCCGGCCCCCGCGCTGTTCCATGTGTTCATCGCCATGTGGTGGTGGTATCCGCCCGCGGAGACGAAGAGCGCCGAGTCGCCGAGCGTGGCCGTCGTCTCGAAGCCCAGGCGCTCCACGTAGAACTCGCGCGCGCTCGCGACGTCGCCGACGGAGAGGTGCACGTGGCCGACGACGGCCGAGCCGAGGCCGGCACCGGTGCTCGCGGCATCCGCTGCGCTCTCGGTGAGGTGCTCGGCGAGGTAGCGGTTGGGGTCGAGGAAGATGGTGGCCATCTCGATCTGCCCGTGCGTCCAGCTCCAGGTCGACCGATCGCGGTCGAAGTAGAGCTCGACCCCGTTGCCCTCGGGGTCGGTGAAGTAGAACGCCTCGCTCACGAGGTGGTCGGCGCTGCCGGTGAAGGTGCCCGGATGGCGCGACGCGACCGACGCGATCGCCGTCGCGAGGGCTTCCCGCGTATCGAACAGGATCGCGGTGTGGAACAGCCCGGCGCTGCGCGGTCCGGCATGCCTCAGCTCGGGTGCGTGCTCGAGGATGACGATGGGCGTCGTGCCGCGGCCGAGTACCGCGACCGGACCGTCGTGAGCGAGCAGCTCGAGGGTCACGCCGTCGCGGTAGTACCGGATCATCCCATCGAGGTCGCCGACGCGCAGCGTCACGGCGCCCATGCCCGTGTCGGCGGCGAGCCGGCCGCTCGCGTCCGCGGTGGCATTTGTTGTAGTCACAACTAATGAGAACGGATGCCACCGCCGCCCTATTCCCCCGATCCCCGGCCCCCCAATGGGGACCCCCGGCGCGTGCTCCCGCGGGCTAGCATTCCTGCATGACAATGAAGTCGAGATTCCGTCAGGTTTCGGTCATCGGGGCCGGCCTCATCCTCGCCGCCACGACAGGGCTCGGCGCCGCGCCGGCGCTCGCTGCGGCACCCGGCGGACAACCGGCTCCGCCCGCCTCCGGCAAGGTCGCCTACGTCGCGCTCGGCGACTCCTACGCGGCAGGCGTCGGCGGAGGTGCGTATCTCGATCCCTGCCTCACGAGCCCGAACGGCTACGCGGCCCTGCTCGCCGGCGAACCAGGTCAGGTGCACGCAGCACTCCGGGGTTGCGTCGGAGCGACGACCGACCAGGTGGTCGCCACCCAGCTCGCCGGGCTCGACCTGCGCACGAAGACCGTCACGCTCACGGTCGGCGCGAACGACCTCGGTGTCGCCGCGCTCGCAACCACGTGCCTCACCGGCACCCCCGAGGCCTGTCTCGCGAGCGTGCAGGCGACGCTCGCCTTGCTTCCGTCGCTGTCGGTCGACCTCGCGGGCACGCTCGCCGCGATCAGAGAGGCCGCCCCGAAGGCCACGGTGTACGTGACGGGATACCCGCTGTTCTTCGACGATGCGCTTCCCGGCTCGCTGCAGTTCGCCGTGAACCAGGCCATCGCGCTCGTGAACGACACCATCGAGGCGACCGTCGCCACGGCAGGTGCCGGGTTCGTCTACGTCGACGTCGAGCAGGTGTTCGCCGGACACGGCATCGACAGTGCCGACCCGTGGATCATCGCGCCGCCCCACCCCGAGGCGTTCCACCCGAATGCCGCCGGGTACGCCGCGTACGCCGAGGCGATCCTGGCGGCGGGGGGCTGAGCGGCTGCGCTCGGCCCGTCAGCTCGCGCTCGTGAGCCGCTCGACGAGCGTGCGGTAGCGCTCGGCCGTGCGCTCGACGATCTCGTGGGGGAGCGTCGGCGGCTCCTCGAACGCCGTCTGGTCCCAGTTGGCCGCGAGCCAGTCGCGCACGATCTGCTTGTCGAAGCTCGCCATGCGCACGGCGGGCGTCGCGCCCGAGAGGTAGGCCTCGAGGTCCCAGTACCGGCTCGAATCGCTCGTCAGCACCTCGTCGGCGAGGGTGACGATGCCCGTGTCACGGTCGGCGCCGAACTCGAACTTGGTGTCGGCGAGGATGAGCCCGCGGCTCTCGGCGATCGTCGAGGCGTGCGCGAAGATCTCGAGCGAGAGCTCGCGCAACTGCCCGGCGACCGTCTCGCCGACGAGTTCGATCGTGCGCTCGTACGAGATGTTCTCGTCGTGCTCGCCGAGCGGGGCCTTCCACGCCGGTGTGAAGATCGGCTCGGGCAACCGGTCGCCGTCCTGCAGGCCTTCGGGCAGCGGGATGCCGCCGATCGCGCCCGTCGCCTGGTACTCCTTCCAGCCACCACCGGTGATGAACCCGCGCACCACGCACTCGATCGGGAACATGTCGAGCGTGCGGCAGAGCGTGGCGCGGTCGGCGATCTCGGCGGGAATCGCGGGGAGGTCGAGGCGATCGTCCTCGGCGTAGGCGAGGTGGTTCGGCACCTCGGGCAGCTGGGTGAACCACCAGTGCGTGAGCCGGGTCAGCATCGCGCCCTTGCCGGGAATCGCCGGCTCGAGCACGCGGTCGAACGCGCTGACCCGGTCGCTCGCGACCACGAGCACGACGCGCGAGCGCGCGAGCGGGTCGCCGGTCCACGAGTCGTCGTCGTCGGCCGTCGTCGCCGGAACGTAGAGATCGCGCACCTTGCCCGAGTAGACGTGGGTCCAGCCGGGGAGTTCCCTCGCGTCGGTCATGGTGCTCGATCCCCTCACTCCGCGACGCGCGCCGCGATGTCCGTACGGTACTGTCCGCCCTCGAGCCGTACATGCCCGAGCGCCTCGTAGGCGCGCCGGCGCGCTTCGGCGAAGTCGCTGCCGACGGCGACGACGTTGAGCACGCGTCCGCCGGTGGCGACGAGCGGCGGCATCCCGCCCCCCTCGGGCGTCTGTCCGATCGCGGTCGCCGCGTGCGCGATGTGCACGCCGGGAACCGCCGCCGCGGCGTCGAGGCCCTCGATGACGCGTCCGGTCTCAGGCGCCTCGGGGTAGCCCTCGCTCGCGAGCACGACGGTCACGGCGGCATCCGGCCGGAACTCGGGACGCGGCTGTTCGCCGAGCCCGCCGGTCGCCGCGGCGAAGAGCAGCCCCGACAGCGGCGTCGCGAGGCGGGGGAGCACGGCCTGCGTCTCGGGGTCGCCGAAGCGGGCGTTGAACTCGATGACGCGGATGCCGCGCGGCGTGAGGATGAGTCCCGCGTAGAGCAGCCCGATGAACGGGGTCTGCTCGGTCGCGAGCTGGTGCACCGTCGGCAGCGCGATGGTGCGGATGACCTCGTCGACGAACTGCTGCTCGCTGCCGAAGTCGGCATCGAGCCACGGCAGCGGCGAGTACGCGCCCATGCCGCCGGTGTTCGGTCCCTGGTCGCCGTCGCGGAGGCGCTTGTAGTCCTGCGCGGGAGAGAGCGGCAGCACGTTGGTGCCGTCGGAGAGGAGGAAGAGCGAGACCTCCTGGCCGTCGAGGAACTCCTCGACGAGCACCGGGCCCTGCTGCAGGTAGTGGGTCGCATGGGCCAGCGCGGCGTCGCGGTCGTCGGTGACGAGCACGCCCTTGCCGGCCGCGAGGCCGTCGGCCTTCACGACGTACGGCGATCCGAACTCCTCGAGCGTGCGCTCGACGTCGGCGAGCGTGTCGGCGAGGGTCGCGCGCCCGGTGGGCACGCCGGCGGCTTCCATGATGCGCTTCGCGAAGGTCTTCGAGCCCTCGAGGGCGGCGGCCGCCTTGCCGGGTCCGAACACCGCGATCCCGCGCGTGCGCAGCGCGTCGGCGACCCCCGCGACGAGCGGGGCCTCGGGTCCGACGACGACGAGCTCGATGTCGTTGTCGATGGCGTAGTCGGCGACGAGCACGGGGTCGGTCGGGTCGAGCGCGATGGTCGTGACGCTGCCGCGCGCCGAGGACGTCGGGGATGCCGCGATGCCGGCGTTGCCGGGTGCCGCGATGATCTCGTGCCCGGCCTCCTCGTCGAGGAGCGCGAGGATGATGGCGTGCTCGCGCGCGCCCGAGCCGAGGACGAGGATTCTCACCGGTTCAGGCTACCCGATCGGCTCCGCGCGATCGGGGCCCGGAGGCGGATGACGACGGCGTGCGCGAGGATGGATCCCATGGCGCGAGCACGGGTGGACGACGAGGTGGGTCGGGCGGCGATCGCGACGGTGCGGGCGATCCAGGAGCAGCGTGGCGGCGATGCCGCGGGCGCGACGCTCGGGGCATCCGTCGACCGCAGCACGCTCGCACTCGCGGTGCGGTACTCCCTGCAGTTGCTCGCCGAGCGGGCGCCCGGCGGCACCGTCGAAGTGCGGGTGCCGCCGTATGCGGCCGTGCAGTGCATCGAGGGCCCGAAGCACACGCGCGGCACTCCGCCGAACGTCGTCGAGACGGATGCCGCGACGTGGCTCGCCCTCGCCCTCGGCACGATCTCATGGACCGAGGCCCGCAGCGCCGGCCGGGTGCACGCCTCGGGGCAGCGCGCCGACCTCAGCGGCGTGCTGCCCGTCGTCGGCGGCTAGGCCGTTCGACCGCGAAGGGGCCGGCGGGTCGCCGTGATGCGGGACAATGGACGGGTGAGCGACGCGCAGAACTCCCCCGAGACGCCCGAGCCTCCGTTGGCTGCCGGTGTCGATGCGTCCGGCGAGCTGCTCGAGACGCAGGTCACGAGCGACGCGGTCACCGTGCGGCGCGCTCCGCGCTACGGCCGGTTCATCGTCCTCGGGGCGATCGTCGGCGCGCTCGTCGCACTCATCCTGACGTTCGCGTTCTCGGGCCAGCCCGCCGACGACCAGCTCGGGCTCGGCTTCGACAAGGGCCAGGTCTTCGGCTTCCTGCTGCTGCTCTGCGGCACGATCGGTGCCGCGCTCGGCGCGGTCGCGGCGCTGCTCTTCGACCGTTCCTCGGAGCGCCGCGCGCGGTCGATGACCGCCGAGCACGAGTCGACGCACCGCGTCGACGACTAGGGCGCAGCGGCGCTACTCGACGCCCGTGCCGCCCGGCGAGCGGCCCTGCTCGATCGCCCAGAGCACCGCCTCAGCGAACTCGCGCGGCGCCTCCTGCGGCAGGTCGTGTCCGATGCCGGGCAGCTCCCGGTACTCGTACGGGCCGGTGAAGAACTCGCGGTCGCCCGCTGCGCTCGGCCCGGCGACCCCGTCGGCGCCCGACTCGAGCACGAACGTCGGAACGGTGACCGGTCGGCCGGATGCCGCCGCCGCATCGGTGTCGGCGTACCGGGGGTCGCCGTCGACGAGTCCGAACCGGTGGCGGTAGGAGTGGACGACCACGTCGACGAAGTCGGGGTTGGCGAGACTCGGCGCACTCGCGTGGAATGCCGACGCGGCCTCCGCCCACTCGGGTGACCAGTCGGTCCAGAGCAACGCGCAGAGCTCGTCGCGGTGCCGTTCGAGCCCGCGGCGCCCGCGCTCGGAATGGAAGTAGTACTGATACCAGTAGGTGCGCTCCCACTCGGGCGGGGCGGGCTCGAGCGCGAACGCCGCATCGAAGACGTTGTATCCGCCGACGGTCACGAGCCCAGCGACCCGGTCGGGATGCAACGCGGCGACGATGCACGACGCCCGTCCGCCCCAGTCGTAGCCGCCGACGACGGCCCGACCGATGCCCAGCGCGTCGAGCAGCTCGAGGAGGTCGTGGGCGAGCGCGGCCTGCTCCCCCGATCGCAGCGTCGCGGCATCCGTGAACCGGGTCGGCCCGAAGCCGCGCAGGTACGGCGCGACGACGCGCACGCCGGATGCCGCGAGCAGTTCGGCGACCTCGTCGAACGCCCGCACGTCGTACGGGAACCCGTGCGAGAGCACCGCGACCGGGCCGTCGGCCGGCCCTGCCTCTTCGTACGCGAGGTCGAGCACCGACGTGCGGACGCTGCCGCGGCGAGTGAATCCCATCGGCCCAGTGTGCCCGAGCCCACCGATGTCGGGCGTCGCACCGACGTCGCTGGTCAGCTGAGCTGCGTCTTCTCCACCCAGCCGAGGTACTCCTCGGTCACGGTGCCCGTGACGTACTCGCCCGTGAAGCACGAGAGGTCGAGCGCCTCGATCGAGGTGCCCTGCGTGATCGCGGCCTGCAGGTCGGCGACCTCTTGGTAGATCATGTGGTCGGCGCCGAGCTCGCGCGCGATCTCGGGGATCTTCCGATCGTGCGCGATGAGCTCCTGCCGGCTCGGCATGTTGATGCCGTAGACGTGCGGGTAGCGCACCGGGGGAGCGGCCGAGGTGAACGTCACCTTGTTGGCGCCGGCGGCGCGGGCCATCTCGACGATCTCCTTCGACGTCGTGCCGCGCACGATGGAGTCGTCGACGATGAGGATGTTCTTGCCCTTGAACTCCGTGCCCATCGCGTTGAGCTTCTGCCGCACCGAGCGCCGGCGCGCCGCCTGGCCCGGCATGATGAACGTGCGGCCGACGTAGCGGTTCTTGTAGAACCCCTCGCGGTACTCGATGCCGAGCTTCTGCGCCACCTGCATCGCCGCGGGCCGCGACGAGTCGGGGATCGGCATGACGACGTCGATGTCGCCCTTGTCCATGTACGTCTCGACGGTGCTCGCGAGCCGGTCGCCCATGCGCAGGCGCGCCTCGTACACCGAGATGCCGTTCATGACGGAGTCGGGCCGGGCGAGGTAGACGTACTCGAACGAGCAGGGCACGAGACGCGGGTTCTTCGCGCACTGCCGCGAGATCATCTGCCCGTCGAGGGTGATGAAGATCGCCTCGCCGGGTTCGACGTCGCGGACGATCTCGTAGTCGCCGTTCTCGAGCACGAGCGACTCGGATGCCACGATCCACTCGTCCCGTCCGGCATCGGTGACGCGCTTGCCGAGGATGAGCGGACGGATGCCGAACGGGTCGCGGAAGGCGAGGAGGCCGTAGCCGGCGATGAGCGAGATCACCGCGTACGAACCCTCGACGCGCTCGTGCACGAGTTCGACGGCGCGGAAGACCTGGTCGGGGTCGAGTTCGAGGCCCGTGATCTGCCCCTGCAGCTCGGTCGCGAGCACGTTGAGCAGCATCTCGGTGTCGCTCGTCGAGTTGACGTGGCGGCGGTCGATGTTGAAGAGGTCGCTCGAGAGCTCGCGAGTGTTCGTGAGGTTGCCGTTGTGCACGAGGATGATGCCGTACGGCGCGTTCACGTAGAACGGCTGCGCCTCCTCTTCGCGCTCGGCGGCACCCTTCGTCGTGTAGCGCACATGACCGAGGCCGATGTTGCCGAGGAGCGAGCGCATGTCGCGCGTGCGGAACGCCTCGCGAACCTGCCCGCGCTGCTTCGTCATGTGGAAGACCGGACCGTCGGCGGTCGCGATGCCGGTGGAGTCCTGCCCGCGGTGCTGCAACAGGAGGAGGCTGTCGTAGATCTGCTGGTTGACGGGCTCGGTGGAGACGATGCCGACGATGCCGCACATGCGAGCGATGGCTCCTCGGGGGAAGTGGTGTGGCGTCCGAGCTGGACTGGTCAATCCTCCCACATGAAGAATGAGCGAACGCCGGATGTCGGGCTTCGGCGGACCCGCATCGCGCTCGTGCCCCGGCGGCCGAAGAGCGATCTTATCCGCTCCGCGTCGCCGGCGGGAGGATCCTTCGGTTTCGCGGAGATGTTCGTGGATCTCCATGAACTCGGCCGTGAGGTCTCCCCCCGAAGAGGGCACGTGTGACACGCTCTCGGGCATTCCAATCGCCGCCGGCCCGGTGACTCGGGGGAACGCGGGGCGCCGGGCGGCAACCTCAGAAAGGACGTCTCGTCCATGAAACTCACTGCTCTGCGCGCCGGGTTCGTCGGTGCCGCACTCGTCGCCTGCGGGCTCCTCGCAGCGCCGACCGCCGCTTCCGCCGCGCCGCCGCCGTGGTCGCCGGGGGTCGACCACGTGACCGTACCCGCCGGCGACGCCGCTGCGGCGCCGGGCTATTGGACGGCCGAGCGGATGCGCTCGGCCATCCCAGCCGACGTTCTGGTGGCCGACAGGGTCGCCTCGACGCCGGCCGCCGACGTGGCGAAGGGCGCGCCGATCACGTACGGAGCCCCGTCGGCGGGCGACATCGAGCCCTTCGCGACGAGCGAGACGCCGGTGCCGAACATCGGCAAGGTCTTCTTCACGCTCGGCGGGCGCAACTACGTGTGCTCGGCGAACTCGGTGAGCGCGACCAACGAGAGCGTCGTCTCGACGGCGGGCCACTGCGTGCACGAGGGACGCGGGAAGTACGCCACGCGATGGATCTTCGTCCCCGCGTACTCGAACGGCGCGGCGCCCTACGGCCAATGGGCGGCGACGTCGTTCTCGGCACCGACCCAGTGGACGAAGGGCGGTGACATCAGCTACGACACCGCGTTCGTGAAGGTCGGCACCCTCAACGGTCGCACCCTCGCGCAGACCGTGGGAGCGACGCCGATCGCGTTCAACCAGGCACGCGGGCTCACGTACGAGGCGTTCGGATACCCGGCGGCCGCGCCGTTCGACGGGCAGAGCCTGAAGTCGTGCGCGGGAACCGCGAGCCCCGACCCGTACGGCCAGACGCAGTCGCAGGGCATCCCCTGCGACATGACCGGCGGCTCCTCAGGAGGGCCCTGGTTCCTGGGCTCGGGTGTTCAGAACTCGCTGAACAGCTTCGGGTACAACAACATCTCGAACGTGATGTTCGGCCCGTACTACGGCTCGGTGGCGCAGAGCGCCTACGCCACGGCCGCGGCGTCGTAGCCGCGTGACCGCGATGCCCTCGAGCCCGACGGTTCGGGGGCATCGTCACGCCCAGTCCCTGCGCGCGCGACTCCGGTCAGCCGCGCGGCTCTGCGTCGAGACGGAGCTCGTGGACCACTTCGCCGACGCGTGAGCGCTGCTCCTCGGTCAGGCCCTGCAACGGGAGGGGCAGGCATCGAGTCGGCACCAGGCCGAGGTGTTCGGCGATCGCCGCGACGACGCGCAGGCTGCCTCCCGATTCGCCGAACAGTCTCCAGAGGGGTGCGAGCCGCTCGGACTCCGCGAGCGCGTCCGCCGTTCGCCCCTGCTGTGCTGCGCGGGTGATCCGCAGCGCTGCGCCGGGGAGTGTGCCGCCGATCACCGAGTACCAGGCGTCGCATCCTGCGTTCAACCCGGCCGCCGCCATGGCATCGCCGGAAACCCCGATCGAGACGTGCTCGGGGATCGCAGCGCGGATCTCCCGAATGCGAGATCGGGTGTCGTGAACATCGGCCGCGACGCCCGGAATCTTGATCGACGCGATCCGGGGCAGCTCGGCGATCCTGCCGTAGAGCTCGGTCGTGAATGCGAAGTGCGTCGTTCCGGGGTTGTCGTAGACGATCACCGGCAGGGCCGTTCGCGACGTCACTGCGTGGAACAGTTCGAACACGTCGTCGGGCGTCAGGGGCTGGTAGGTCATCGGGGCGAGCAGGATCCCGGACGCGCCCGCCTCCTCTGCGTTTCGCACGTTCGCGAGCACCTGGGCGGTGCGCAGTGTACTGACGCCGACATGCACCGGTACGCCCCCGGCGTTGGCGACGGCGAGGCGGGTGACGCGGGCCCGCTCCTCGGCGGTGAGGTACGGGCCGCAGCCGGTTGAGCCGAGCGCGGTGATCGAGTCGACGCCGGCTGCGGCGAGCCGCTCGACCAGTCCCGCGAACGCCCGCTCGTCGATGGTGTCGCCGGCGAATGGCGTGAGAGGGAATGCGCTGAGCCCGGTGAACATGGCGGCTCCTGGTCAGTACTCCGACGGCTTCGCAAGCACGGCCATCGTGCAGCGCGAGACGCACACGAGCTTGCCGGCGGCATCCGTGATCCTGATCTCCCATACCTGGGTCGTGCGTCCGCGGCTCAGCGGCTTCGCCTCGCCGTACACCCAGCCCTCGGCGACCGGGCGGATGTGGTTCGCGTTGATCTCCATGCCGACGCAGTAGCTCGTCGCAGGGTCGACCGTGAAGGTCGAGCCCCAGCTGGCGAGGGTCTCGGCGAAGGCGACGGATGCCCCGCCGTGCAGCACGCCGCCGGGCTGGCGCGTGCGCCCGTCGACCGGCATCCGGCCCTTCAGGCTGTCGTCGGTGAGCTCGGTCATCTCGATACCGGTGACGTCGAGGAGGGTTCCGTCGCGACGGGAGTTGGCCCACTCGAGGGAGGGCTCGCCGAACCAGATGCTCATGCGGTCGAGTCTGCCACGAGCCCGCGCGGCGCCGCCCTGCAGCTAGGCGAGCTCGGCGATGATCGGGTGGATCGCGTCGTCGAAGGCCGAGGCATCCGATCGCAGCACGTCGGTGACGGCGACGGTCATCGCACCGATCCACCAGACGCCGGATGCCGCGAACGGCACGATCTCCACGTTGAGCTCGAACGAGTGCGCACGACGTCCGACCTCGCGCTCGTGCTCGGCGATGGTGCCCGCGTAGGCGCGGTACGAGTCACCGCGTCGTGCGGCGGAGGCCGTGCGGTAGTTCGTATGCGCCCAGTCGGCCCACGCGCGTGCCGCGTCGGCGTGCGGCACGATCGCCGCCGCGAGCACCTCGGCGTCGGAGACGGGCAGGGCGACCTCGGTGTCGTAGGCCTCGACGAGCTCGAGGGGAACGGGCGAGGGGTGCGCCTCGGGCTCGACGGTCATCGCCCACCAGGCCCGCCACTGCCGCTCGAGCAGGTCGTGCTGGTCGATCTCGAGGCGCTGGCCGGTCGCACCGACGTCGCGCAGGCGTGGCAACTCGACGGGCGAGGCGATCGCGAGCACTTCGCGCAAGTAGAGGGCGAGCAGAACCGAGCGACTCGCATTCTCGCGAATCACCCACGACGGTGTTCCACCCGCGTGCATGTCGCCATTTTAGTCCAGCGCCTCCCTGCGGGCACGATGCGGCGCGCGGGCCGCGGGTAGGCTTGACAGGTGACCGCGAACTCGTCCTACGCCGCAGCCGGAGTCGACACGCGAGCCGGCGATCTCGCCGTCGAGCTCATGAAAGAGGCGGTCGCCGCGACGCACGGACCGAACGTGCTCGGGGGCGTCGGCGGCTTCGCAGGGCTCTTCGACCTGTCGTTCGCGAAGGACTACGCGCGGCCGCTGCTCGCGACCTCCACCGACGGCGTCGGCACGAAGATCGCGATCGCGCAGGCCCTCGACAAGCACGACACGATCGGCCAGGACCTGGTCGGCATGGTCGTCGACGACATCGTGGTCGTCGGCGCGAAGCCGCTCTTCATGACCGACTACATCGCGTGCGGCAAGGTCGTGCCCGAGCGCATCGCGACGATCGTCACGGGCATCGCCCGCGCCTGCGCCGAGACCGGCACCGCGCTCGTGGGCGGCGAGACCGCCGAGCACCCCGGGCTCATGGGCGCCGACGACTACGACGTGGCGGGGGCCGCGGTCGGCGTCGTCGAGGCCGACCGTCTGCTCGGCGCCGAGCGGGTGAACGACGGCGACGCCGTCATCGCGATCGCCTCGAGCGGCCTGCACTCCAACGGCTTCTCGCTCGTGCGCCACATCCTGAGCAACGCCGGCATCGGCTACGCGGATGCCTCGGCCGAGTTGGGCACGTCGTGGGGCGAGGCGCTCCTCGAGCCCACGCGGCTCTACTCGGGCCCGCTCGTCGAGCTGCTCGGGAACGAGCGCATCGGGGCCGCCGTGCACTCGCTCTCGCACGTCACCGGCGGTGGCATCGCAGCGAACCTCGCGAGAGTGCTGCCTCGCGGCTCCTGGGTCGAGCTCGACCGGGCGAGCTGGTCGCCCGCGCCCGTCTTCCGGGTGCTGAGCGAGCTCGCCGGCACCTCGCTCGAGAGCGCCGAGGGCACCTGGAACCTCGGCATCGGCTTCTTCGCGGTCGTGGCAGCGGATGCCGCGGCCGACGTGGTCGCTGAGCTCGATTCGCTCGGGCTGCCCGCCTGGCAGGCCGGCACGGTGTCGACCGGGCCGCTCGACTCGTCGGGCTCGGCGGACTCCGCGGACTCGGGCTGGGAGCAGGGCGCGAAGGGCGTCGACGGCGGTGCCGTGCGCCTCGTCGGCTCCTACGCGGGCTGAGTCCGTGCGAGCCGCGCTCTCGATCGGTCTTCCGGGCACGACCGACGCCGAGACGCTTCGCGCGCTCGCGCCGCGCATCGAGCGCCTCGGCTTCCATGCGCTCTGGCTCAACGACGTGCCGGGCGGCGACTCGCTCGCGGGGCTCGGGGCCGTGGCATCCGTCACCCGGACGCTCGGACTCGCGACGGGCATCATCCCGCTCGATCGGCGCCCCGCCGACTCGCTCGACCTCGGCGCCCTCCCCGTCGGGCGCACGACCATCGGCATCGGCTCGGGCGCCGCGCGACATCCGCTCGGGCTCGTCGAGCGCGGCATCGCGACGTTGCGGAGCACGACCGATGCCTCGATCGTCGTCGGTGCGCTCGGACCCCGCATGCGTCGGCTCGCCGCCGAACGAGCCGACGGCGTGCTCTTCAACTGGCTGACGCCCGACGCTGCGGCCGAGGCCTCCGCCGAGGCGCGGGCGGCCGCGGGTGATCGAGTCGTGCGCACGGTGCTGTACGTCCGCACGATCGCCGACCCCGCCGCGCGCCCGGCGCTCGAACGCGAGGCGGCGCGCTACGACTCGGTGCGCTCGTACGCCGAGAACTTCGAGCGGCTCGGCATCCGCGCCATCGATGCGACGCTGGATGCCTCGATGGGCGCTTCGGGCGTCGGCGCGTTCGATGCGGTCGATGAGCTCGTGCTGCGCGCGATCACCCCGACCGCGACGCTCGACGAGCTCGAGCGCTTCGTCGAGCGCGTGGCGCCCGGCCGGATTGGGGATCACCGATGACGCTCGCATACGACCTCGACGGCGACGGACCGACCGTCGTGCTGCTGCACTCCTCGGTCTGCGACCGGCGCATGTGGGAGCGGCAGGCGCGCGTGCTCGTCGACGCCGGCCACCGGGTGCTGCGCCCCGACTTCCAGGGCTTCGGGGAGACCCCGGCGCCCGCGGCACCCTACGAGGAGGTGGAGGACGTGCGGGGGCTCCTCGACTCGCTCGCGATCGATCGGGCCGTCGTCGTCGGGTCGTCGATGGGTGGCCGGGTCGCGCAGGAGTTCGCCGCGCGATGGCCCTCGCGCGTCACCGGACTCCTCCTCGTCTGCGCGGCGACGCGACTGCTGCCGCCGACCGACGATGTGCTCGCGTTCGGCGCAGCGGAGGACGCCCTGCTCGAAGCGGCCGATCTCGACGGCGCCGTCGAGTTGAACGTGCGCACCTGGCTCGGCCCATCGGCGACCGCCGAGACCAGAGGCTTCGTCGCGACGATGCAGCGCCGGTCGTTCGAGGTGCAACTCGCCGCCGCGGACGTGCCCGCCGATCGCGCCGACTTCGACCTCGGTGACGTGTCGGCCCCGACGCTCGTCGTGTCAGGAGCCTACGACCTCGCGTACTTCGGCCGAGTGGCGGAGTTCGTCAGCGAGCGCATCCGTGGCGCTGAGCACCGGCAGCTCGACTGGGCCGGTCACCTGCCGAGCCTCGAGGACCCCGCTCGGTTCGACCCGCTGCTGCTGGAGTTCGTCGGACGGGCGCGCGGCTGACGGCGGTGGCGCGTCGGGCGAGGTGGCCGTTCACGATCGACGCTCGGAGCGGGCGTGCAACATCGGTTCGGGGACCGATGCAATCAGGACTGCCGTGGTCAGCCGTCAGGCGCGCTGTTCGTCGCCGATGACGTAGGTGTCGTCGTCGTCAGCGGCGTACTCCGCCCACTTCGACGCCTCTTCGCTGTAATCGTCATGCTGCGAGCCCGTGAGCTCGCGCTCAAGCGCGTTGTAGTCGGTGTTGGGGCTGAAGTACTTCAGCTCCCGAGCGACCTTGGTGTGCTTGGCTTTCTGACGGCCGCGCCCCATGCGTGACCCCCTTACGACATCTGGCCGGGTGGGATTTGGTCTTCACCCGGCGCTCATCTGATAAATGAAATTCGTCCGGCTGCCAGTTTAGCACCGCGATTCAGTGCTCAGCGGAGGCGTGCGCACGGCCCTGCCGCGGATCGCATCACTGCCGTGGTGCGCGTATCCAGCAACCCGTGCTGAGATTGTCCTGTGATGATGAGTCCCGAACGTGTGAAGGTCGTCGTGATCGGCGCCGGACAGGCCGGACTCTCCGTCGCCTACTACCTGCGCCGGTTCGAGCTCGCCGCCGATGAGGACTTCGTGATGCTCGATCGCGCCCCGGGGCCGGGCGGCGCGTGGCAGCACCGCTGGTCGTCGCTGCGACTCGGTACGGCGCACCGCGTCAACGATCTGCCCGGCATGGCCGACCTCGGGCTGAGCTTCGACACCGCCGATCGCAGCCTTCCCGCCAAGCAGGTCGTCGCCGACTACTACGGTCGGTTCGAGCAGCACTTCGACCTGAGGGTCCGCCGCCCGATGAACGTGCGATCGGTCGAGAACGCGGGCATCGACCTGCTCGTGCGGTATGAAGACCTCGCGCCCCAGCCGATCGAGGAGCAGAAGGCGCGAGGGCTCTTCCGCCGCCGCAAGACGTTCGAGGAGCCTCCGGCGCCGGCAGCGCCCCAGCACGAGATCGCCGCGCAGTTCCTCGTGAACGCGACCGGCACGTGGGGCTCGCCGTTCGTGCCCTACTACCCCGGCATGGCCGACTTCGCGGGCCGGCACGTGCACACCTCCGACTACGTCGAGGCCGAGGACTTCCGCGACCAGCACGTCGTCGTGGTGGGCGGCGGCACCTCGGCGATCGGGTTCATGCTCGAACTCGAGGATGTCGCCGCCGGTCTCACGTGGGTCTCGCGCCGTCCGATCGACTGGCTCGATCGGCAGGAGCTCGATCTCGAGGGGGCATCCGCCGCGGTGGCTCTGCAGGACGAGGCAGCGCGATCGGGCCGGACGCTCCCCTCGATCGTGAGCGGAACCGGAGTGCCGAGGAGCCGGCGCATCGCCGCCGGCATCGAGCGCGGTCTGCTCGTCGCGCGGCCGATGTTCGACCGCATCGAGGCCGACCGCGTCGTGTGGGACGGCGACGACGGCGGCATGGCGCGCGCCGACGCCATCATCTGGGCCACGGGATTCCGCCCCGAACTGCGGCACCTCGCCCCGCTGAAGCTCCGCGAGAAGGCCGGAGGCGTGACCGTCGGCCAGGGCGCATCCTGGAACGACCCGCGCATCTTCCTCGCCGGCTACGGTCCGCAGGCCTCGACGATCGGCGCGAGCCGCGCGGGCCGCATGATCGCGCGCCAGATCATGGCGATGCTCTGACGGTGCGGCATCCTGCGCTCGCCGCCGCGAGCGCTAGTCGTTCGAAGCAGGGTCGCCGCCGTCGCGGGCGCGCTGTCCGAACGTGCCCGCGGTGACGGTCGTGAACGAGCGGGCCACGATCGACTCGAGCACGGAGAGGTCGACGTCGGCGAGGTTCTTCACGTAGAGGCATCCGACCCCGGTCGTGTGGGGGCCGAGCCGCTCGAGCTCGCCGGTGTGCGCGCCGACGCCCTCGGCGAGGTAGATCGTGGTCGCCGCCTTGCGGGGCGAGAAGGCAGCGGCGGGCGCATCGCCCTCTCGGCCGCTCTCGTAGCGGTAGTGGTACGTGCCGAAGCCGACGATCGATGCGCCCCAGAGGTACGCCGACTCGCCGGTCACCCGGCCCATGAGCTCGAGCAGCGTCTCGGCGTCGCGCCGACGCACCTGGTTCGCGACTCCGTCGAGGAAGGCCTGGACCGCGGCATCCGTGCTCATGTCGCGATCCTAGCGACCGCGCTTGCCCGCCGCCCCCACGGGTTCGGCGGGGACCGGACGGCGAGGCACCGGCCGCACGGGCTCGCCGCGGCGGTCCTGACCTGGCAACGGCCGCGAACGGCGCCCGTAGATCAGGTCGGACGAGTCGAGCAGCCACGGCACGAGCGCGACCGTCACGCCGTGCACGAGCAGGAGCTTCTGCCGGATGCGACGGGCCTTGTGGTTGTGCAGGAGGTTCTCCCACCAGTGGCCCACGATGTACTGGGGCATGTACACCGTGACGATCTCGGAGCCGTGCTCCTCGCGGCGTGACTTGATGTACTGGATGAGCGGATGGCTGAGGTCGCGGTACGGGCTCGACAGGATCCGCAGCTTCACGTGGATGTTCTGCTTGACCCAGTCCTTCTTCAGCTGCTTCGTCTGCGCGTCGTCGAGTGAGACGTGCACGGCCTCGATCGAGTCGTGGCGAGCGGCGATCGCGTAGTCGAGCGCCTTGAGCACGGGCTTCTGCATGCGGCCGACGAGCACGATCGCGTGGTCGCCGTTCGAGCCGAAGGTCGTCGTCGGGTCGGGTTCGATCTCCTTCTCGACGTCGCGGTAGTAGCGGTTCACGCCGAGCATGAGCATGAAGAGGATCGGCATCATCACGAACACGATCCAGGCTCCGTGCGTGAACTTCGTGACGGTGACGACGAGCAGCACGATCGCCGTCATGGCCGCGCCGACGGCGTTGATGACGAGCGCACGGATGACGGCCCCCCGCGAGAGCGGCCGGGCGCCCGTCTCGGCGTCGGTGGCGGCACCTGTTCGCGCCGCCGGCGACCGCTTCGATGACGACGGATGCCGCCGCTGCGAGAGCTCGCGCAACCAGTGCCGCACCATGCCCGTCTGGCCGAGGGTGAACGACACGAACACGCCGATGATGTAGAGCTGGATGAGCACGGTCAGGTTCGCCTGGAACACGACGAGGATCACGGATGCCGCAAGCGCGAGGATGAGCACGCCGTTCGAGTAGATCAGCCGGTCGCCGCGAGTCGAGAGCGACTTGGGCGCGTAGCCGTCGTGGGCGAGCACCGAGCCGAGCAGCGGGAAGCCGTTGAACGCGGTGTTCGCGGCGAGCAGCAGCACGAGCGCCGTCGCGGCCTGGATCAGGTAGAAGAACACGGTGGCGTCGCCGAACGTCGCGGCGGCGACCTGCGCGATGAGGCTGCGCTGCGGCTCGGTGGCGCACTCCGCCCAGCCGATGAGGTGGCACGGATCCTCGGCGTAGTGCACGTTCGCGATGAGCGCGAGCGCCGTCAGGCCGGCGAAGAGGGTGATGGCGATGCCGCCCATGAGCACGAGCGTCGACTGCGCGTTGCGGATCTTCGGACGGCGGAACGCGGGCACGCCGTTCGAGATCGCCTCGACGCCGGTGAGGGCGGAGCATCCGCTCGCGAACGAGCGCAGCAGCAGCAGGATGATGCCCGCCTGGGTGAGCGACTCCGCCTCGACGCTGAAGCCCGCCGACTCGGCGACGGGGGGATCGCCGAGCGCGGTGCGGGTGAGGCCGACGACGATCATCACGAACACGCTGCCGATGAAGAGGTACGTCGGCACGGCGAACGCCTTCGACGACTCGCTCACCCCGCGGAGGTTCACCGCGGCGAGGATGATCACGAAGAGCACGGCGATCTCGACCCGCAGCGGGTTGAGCTCGGGTATCGCGGAGATGATGTTGTCGACGCCCGACGCGACCGACACGACGACCGTCATGACGTAGTCGACGAGCAGGGCGGATGCCACGACGAGGCCCGACTTCTCACCGAGGTTCTTGTGCGCCACCTCGTAGTCGCCGCCACCCGACGGGTAGGCGCGGATGAGCTGACGGTAGCTCACCACGACCGTGATGAGCAGCACCACGACGGCGACCGCGACCCACGGCGCGAAGCTCAGGAAGGCGAGTCCGCCGACCATGAGGATCATGAGCAGTTCCTGCGGAGCGTACGCCACCGACGACAGGGGATCGCTCGCGAAGATCGGGAGCGCGAGATGCTTCGGAAGGAGCTGGCCCTCGAGCTTCTCGGTGGGCAGCGGGTCCCCGATGATCCAGTTCTTGGGGGACTTCAGTTCGGCTGGCGGTGTCTCCGCCTCACGTGTCACGGCGGACGACACTACTCCTGCCGTCGAGCATGTCAAGTCGAGCGGAGGTCGTCCGATGTCGTGAGCTGCGACAGCATGTCGAGGAAGTTCAGCACGGGGGGAGTGGGTCGCGCCGGTAGCCAGACGACCCCGACTCGCCAGCGCGCGCTCGGTCGGTCGATCGGCATCAGACGGACCGAGGGGGGCGCGATGGCGCGAGCGCTCGCCGGGACGATGGCCACCCCGATCCGTGCCGCCACCAACGCGAGCACCGTCTGGATGTCGCGTGCTCCCTGTACGACGGTCGGCCGCGCGCCCGACTCGGTCAGGAACTCGCGGACCTGTTGGGAGAGTCCCGGCCCGCGCTCCTGAGTCAGCTGAACGAGCGGATGTCGCTCGAGCCATGGAACGAGCTCCCGATCGTCCGCCGGCGTGTCCCATTCGCTCGGATGCGCGATCGCGAGCGTGTCCTCGTGGACCGGGATGCTCGGCAGGGGCGCACTGATCGGCAGCCGGACGAAGCCGACATCGAGAGCGCCGGACCCCACGTGCTGAAGCTGTGCAGCCGACGACATGTCCTCCAGGCTGACGGACACCCGGGGGTAGCGCTCCCGGAAGCCGGCCACGGCCCGCGGGGCGGTCAGGATGCTCGACAGGCCGAAGCCCACGGCGAGTCGGCCGACTTCGCCGGTGGCCATCCTTCGCGTGCGCGATTCGAGGCGTTCGGCGCGCTCGACCAGTTCCCGCGCGTCGTCCAAGAGCTGAGCCCCGGCGTCGGTGAGTCGTGATCCGTGGCGCCCACGCGTGAAGAGCGCGGTTCCGATCTGTCGCTCGAGCTGCTGGATCTGCTTCGTGAGCGCCGGCTGCGTGATCGAGAGCGCAGAAGCCGCGGAACTGAACGACGGCGCGTCAGCGACGCTGACGAACGCCCGGTACAGCCGAAGTTCCATTCCCAGATGTTATACGAACGCCCCGATTGTCATTGGCGGTGATGCGGCAGATAGCGCTTGGCTGAAGTCATGAACCCACGCACCGAAAAATCCGAACGACTGACCGACAGCCCTCCGCCGTTGCGGGTCTCCGTCGTGCAGTTCGAGGCGACCCCCTCCGACAAACGACGCAATCTCGACACGGTGCGTGCCCTGGCGTCCACCGCGGTCGCGGACGGCAGCCGACTCATCGTCTTCCCCGAGATGTGCCTGCTGGGGTACTGGCATCTCACGAAGTCGACGCAGGAACGACTGCACGAACTTGCGGAGCCGGCAGACGGTGCACTCATCACCGAACTGCGGGCGCTCGCGGTGGAGCTGCAGGCCGGCATCGGGGCGGGCTTCCTCGAATGCGAGGACGGGCAACTGTTCAATTCGTATGCCGTGTGCCTTCCCGACGGCACCGTCCACATCCATCGCAAGCTGCACGCGTTCGAGCACGAGGCCATCTCCAGCGGAGCGAGGTACACCGTCTTCGACACCCCGTGGGGAGTGCGGATGGCGATCCTGATCTGCTGGGACAACAACCTCGTCGAGAACGTGCGCGCGGTGGCGCTGCTCGGCGCGACCGTGCTGATCGCCCCACATCAGACGGGCGGCACCGACTCGCGGAGCCCGCACGGCATGCGGGTGATTCCTGCGGCGCTCTGGCACGACCGTCACGAGAACCCGACGGCGCTGCAGGATGCGGTGAACGGCCCCTCCGGTCGCGGATGGCTCATGCGGTGGCTTCCGGCGCGTGCCCATGACAACGGGATGTTCGTGCTCTTCGCCAACGGCATCGGGCCCGACGACGACGAGATACGGACGGGCAACGCGATGATCCTCGACCCGTACGGCCGAATCGTCGCCGAGACGGCCGTCGCCGACGAAGCCGTCGTCACGGCCGATCTCGACCTCGATCTCCTCCCGCTCGCCACCGGTCGGCGATGGCTGCTCGGGCGGAGACCCGAGCTCTACGGCATCCTGACCGAACGCTCGGGCCTGGAGCGAGACGCCAGAACGGCCCGCTTCTCGACTGATCTCATCCCCGCGGACTTCCGGATCGACGCGCGCCCGGATACCAGCGGGCCTCGCTGATCCAGCAGCATCGTGACGGCAGGGGCGGTGGCCGGGCGGCTCAGACGATCAGCGCGTGATCACATACGCCCCCGCTGCCGCCGCGAGTCCGAGGGCGAGCGTGACGACGACGTTGAGCACGGCGGCGCGCCAGCGCCCGCCGTCGAGCAGCTCGATGGTCTCGACCGTCCAGGTGCTGAACGTCGTGAGTCCGCCGCAGAATCCCGTGACCAGGATGAGGCGCAGGTCGCCGTCGAGCGCCGCCCGTTCGGCGAGGCCGATCAGGGCCCCCGCGAGCCCTGAGCCGACGACGTTCACGACGAGGATGCCGCCCGGGAGGTGTCCGGGGCGCACAGGGAACGCCCTCGAGAGCACGTAGCGGAGTACCGCGCCGACCGCGCCCGCCCCGAGCACGGCGACCACGACGACGGGCGTCAGCGCGCCGGTCATAGCGTCTCCCCGGCATCCGACACCTCGGTGGGCATCGGCCGATGTGCGATGAGCGACCCGATTCGAAGGCCTGCCGCGGCGAGAACGAGACCACCCACCACCGACACGAGGAGGTACCCGGCTGCCAGCCAGCTCTGATGCTCGCGGGTGAGCACGAGGAGGGAGGCCATGACGGCCGAGAGCGTCGTGAACGAGCCGATCACGCCCGAGCCGAGACCGGCCTTCAGCCAGACGGGGGTCGCCGGGCGCGTCCACACGCCGCCGACGAGCCAGCCGAGCGCGAAGGCTCCCGTGAGGTTCACGATGAGCGTCTCGACGGGGAACTCGCCGTCGCCGTGCGGGAACGCCAGGTCGAACGCGAGTCGGAGGCCGGTTCCGATGAGGCCGCCGACGGCGACGGCGAGGTACGCGCGCACCCGACGAGACTACGCCGAGCGGGGGGCGCCGAGATCGTAGACCCAGTCGTTCGTGTGCAGCACGAGGCCTGGCCTGATCTCGAAATCGAGTTCGCCGAGGAGTGTGAAGCCGGCTTTGCGGCACACGCCGTTCGACGCCGGATTGTCGACCCGGGGGTAGGCGTGCAGCGGCAAGGTCTCGCCGGCGGCCCGCGCCCACTCCAGCATGGCGGCCACCGCGGCCGGGGCGATGCCTCGACCGCGGTACTCGGCCTCGACCGACCAGCCGCCCTCGAGCACGGGCTCGCCGCCCTCGTCGCGATGCCAGTAGCCCGTCATGCCGACGCCCTCGGGATGTCCGGGGATCACGATGCGGAACTGGTGCGCCGAACCCTCGCGCTGCAGGCGGAGGTAACGCTCGTGGCGCGCGATGACCTGCTCATCGGTCTCGACGCCGCCCATCTGCTCCATCAGCTCGGGGGTGTTCGCCCGCCGCAGCAGGTCGAGGTCGTCGTCGGAGTAGGGGCGCAGCTCCACGTCGGTCATGGCCTCATGCAACCACGCCCCACCGACGCCGGGCCCCGGTCAGTGGTCGGTGAGCGTCGCGAGCACGTCGGCACGCACCTGCTCGAGCCGCGCCTTCAGCAGCGTGACCGATTCGGCGCTCAACCGGCCGCGGTGGGCGTGGGTGCGCAGATCGGTGCGCAACTGCTGTCGGAACTCGTTGAGCACGAGGTCGGCCTCGTGCACCGCGCGGTTCGACTCGACGTGCAGGTTGGTCGTGCCGCTCGTGCCACCCGCCGAGCTCGCCGGGGTGCGCGTCGCCGCGCGCTTCGCCTCTCGCGCCGCGCTCGCGAGCTCGGCCCGGAGCGAGCGCATCGCGTCGTTCACCTCGGCGCGCACGCCGTCGGCGAGCCGACGCACCGAATCGGTCACGTCGTTCTCGATCTCGTCGAGCTCGTGGCGGCGCGCATCGAGTTCGGCTCGACCGGCATCCGTGATCTCGTAGACCGTCTTGCGGCCATCGGTCGACTTCGACACGAGCCCCTCCTCTTCGAGCTTCGAGAGGCGTGGATAGATCGTGCCGGCGCTCGGCGAGTAGGTGCCGCCGAACCGGTCGGAGAGCGCCTGGATGAGCTCGTAGCCGTGCCGCGGGCGCTCCTCGAGGAGGGCCAGCAGGTAGAGCCGCAGGCTCCCGTGCGCGAAGACGGGCGGGGTCATGCGGATGCCCCGGCGTCGTTCGAGTCGGCGGAGGGGCCGGCTGCGGCATCCGACGCGTTCGGCCGCGCGCCCCTGCCGGCCGCCTCGCGGTGCATGATCGAGATGTTGCCCGACACGCTGTTGGCGCCGAGGTCGAGCCACTGGCCCGCGAGCTCGCCGACGGTTCGCTCGAATCCCTTGCCGAGCACGCCCTTGATGGTGGTGTCGTCGAGGAGCACCGTGCCGCCGACGGTGTTGACGCGGTAGCGGGCACCGGATCCGGGCGCGAAACGCACGGTGAGGTCGCCCGAGACGGTGTTCGTGTCGATGCGGCTCGGCGTGCCCTGTGCGTCGACGATCATGTTGCCCGAGACGGTGTCGGCATTGAGCGAGATCACGTCGCCCGTGGCGACGACGTCGCCCGACACCGAATGCGCCGTGATGCGTCCGGTGTGGTTGCCCGCGGAGATCTCACCCGAGACGCTCGACAGCTCGACGTCGCCCTCGTGGTTGTCGAGCACGAGGTCGCCCGAGACGGTGCTGAGCTTCGCCTCGGTCGTGAACCCCGAGACGAGGGCATCACCCGAGACGACGCCGAGCTTCAGTGCGACGTGGCGAGGGGCGAGGATCGAGACCTCGGCCTTCGCGCTGCCCACGAAGCCCTTGAAGGCGTCGATGAAGTTGTCCCAGCGGAGTTGCGGGTGGTCGATCTCGAGCACGTCGCCGTCGATCTGCACCATGAGGTCCTTGCCGGTGACGCCGGTCACCTCGACGCGCGCCCCGGGCTCGTCGTGGGCGATCACGTCGACCTTGCCGCCGATCAGGCTCACCTTGAGCTTGCGCACGAGTTCGAGGTCGATCACCCGGGATTCGCCGGGCGCGATGACCCACTTCTCGATGGTCATGGTTGCTCCTTGTTCGTCGGGGTCGAGCGCTGCGGCATCCGAGCCGGCACTGCTCTCGCGATATATCGCGTTTTCTCCTGATCACGATATATCGCGTCTGCGGCCTGCGCAAGCGCGGGCCGGTACGAATCGGGTGGGTTCGCTTGACATTGACGCAACGTCAACCTCTACCGTGGCTGAAGTGAGCCCGTCGGGCTCGCTCGGAACGGAGGGAGGAACGCATGGACCGGTCGATCCAGGAGATCGCTCGGCTCGCCGGAACGACGAGCCGCACGCTCCGTCACTACGACGACATCGGGCTGCTGCCGCCGTCGCGTATCGGCGGGAACGGCTACCGGTACTACGACGATGACGCGCTCGTGCGGCTGCAGCGCATCCTCCTGCTTCGCGAGCTCG